>JAGASC010000056.1 GCA_017621905.1 Roseburia sp. | reverse complement strand
TTCCAATCAGATACTAGAGGAGTTATAGATGGCATTTGACAGCTTATCCGAAAAACTTCAAAATGTATTTAAGAATCTCCGCAGCAAGGGACGTCTTACCGAGGATGATGTCAAGGCGGCTTTGAAGGAAGTCAAGCTGGCATTATTAGAGGCGGACGTTAACTTCAAGATGGTAAAGCAGTTCGTGAAGGACGTGCAGGAGCGTGCCGTAGGAGCAGACGTGATGAATGGTCTGAATCCTGGACAGATGGTCATCAAGATTGTAAATGAAGAGATGATTAAGCTCATGGGTTCCGATACCACAGAGATTCAGCTGCAGCCGGGCAAATCCCTTACCGTCATTATGATGACCGGTCTTCAGGGAGCAGGTAAGACCACCACGGCGGCCAAGCTTGCAGGAAAGTTCAAGCAAAAAGGCAAGAAAGTTCTGCTGACAGCCTGTGACATTTACCGTCCCGCAGCCATTGAACAGCTGAAAATCAACGGAGAAAAGCAGGACGTGGAAGTATTTTCCATGGGTGATAAGAATAAACCCGTGAACATTGCCAAAGCAGCTATCGAGCACGCTCTGAAAAACAGTTTTAATATTGTAATCCTCGATACCGCCGGACGTCTTCATATCGACGAGGACATGATGGCAGAGTTGATGGAGATAAAGGAAAATATTACTGTACATCAGTCCATTTTAGTGGTGGATGCCATGACCGGACAGGATGCAGTCAATGTGGCCAAGACCTTTGATGAAAAGATCGGCATCGACGGCGTGATTCTGACCAAGTTAGACGGTGACACCAGAGGCGGTGCGGCGCTTTCCATTCGTGCCGTGACCGGAAAGCCAATCCTCTACGCAGGTATGGGCGAGAAGCTTTCAGATTTAGAGCAGTTCTATCCGGACCGTATGGCATCGAGAATCCTCGGCATGGGCGATGTACTCACTTTGATTGAGAAAGCCCAGGAAGATTTTGACGAAGAAAAAGCCAAAAAGCTGGAACAGAAAATGCGCAAGAACGAATTTGACTTTGAGATGTATTTGGAATCTATGAGTCAGATGCGAAAAATGGGTGGTTTCTCCAGTATTCTCGGTATGATGCCGGGGCTTGGCGGCGGCAAGATGCCGGAGATTGATGAGGCAGCGGCGGAGAAGAATTTAAAGCGCACCGAAGCCATCATTTATTCCATGACGCCGAAGGAAAGACAAAACCCTGCGCTTCTTAATCCCAGCCGGAAACGCAGAATTGCCCAGGGTGCAGGCGTGGATATCGCAGAGGTCAATCGTCTGGTAAAGCAATTTGAGCAGATGAAAAAGATGATGAAGCAGATGCCCGGTATGATGAAAAAGGGCAAACGCGGCGGAATGGGTGGAATGTTCAAAGGACTTCCATTTTAAGGAAAAAAAGCATCGGTTTCGATTGCATAGAAGAAGGAAAAGACGCAGCTTTTCGATTATTATGTAGGAATAGCGCAATGGCGCTTTCTAAATAGAAATGTCAGCAAATTCAAGGAGGTGAAAGAAATGGCAGTAAAGATTAGATTAAGAAGAATGGGACAGAAGAAAGCTCCTTTCTATAGAATCGTTGTAGCAGATTCCAGATCCCCAAGAGATGGAAAATGCATCGAGGAGATTGGAACTTACGATCCGACCAAAAATCCAACTGAGTATCATGTAAATGAGGAGTTAGCAAAGAAATGGTTAGCTAACGGAGCTCAGCCAACCGATACCGTAAGCAGAATTTTCAAAGCAGCTGGTATTGAGAAATAAGATTAGTGAGGTGGATCTATGAAAGAATTAGTAGAAGTAATTGCCAAATCACTCGTCGATTACCCGGATGAGGTTGTTGTAACTGAAACCGAGAATGAGAAAGCCATTGTTTTGGAATTACGTGTAGCGCAGTCCGACATGGGCAAGGTAATCGGCAAACAGGGTCGTATTGCAAAAGCAATCCGTGCCGTTGTGAAGGCTGCTGCCTCAAAAGAAGAGAAGAAGGTTATTGTGGACATTATGCAGTAACATTTTGGCTATCTCGTAGGTGAGAAATATCTCCCTGTAAGAGATAGCCTTTTTTCGTAACAGTTCAGATGTCTTCACTGTTACGAGCATCCAACCATAAAAATTGCGTTCGAAAATCTCGCTTGTCTTCGACAAAAGAGATTGGGCAGGATGCCTGCCTGTCTGAACTGTTTTTTTAATATTCTGCCAGGAGGAAAAATGGAAAAATTATTACAGGTGGGAGTGATTACCACCACACATGGTGTGCGCGGGGAGGTAAAGGTATTTCCGACGACAGATGATCCGGCACGTTTTAAAAAATTAAAGCAGGTAATATTAGATACCGGAAAAGAAAAAATAGACCTTGAAATTTCAGGAGTGAAGTTCTTTAAGAACATGGTCATTCTGAAGTTCAAAGGAATTGATGATATCAACGACGTGGAGAAATTCAGAAAAAAAAGCCTTTACGTAACAAGAGAAAATGCGGTCAAATTAAAAAAGAACGAGTATTTTATCGCAGACCTGATTGGCCTTTCCGTAATTTCTGACGAAGGAGAAAATCTGGGTGAAATCACAGATGTACTGCAGACCGGGGCAAATGATGTCTATGTTATCAGCAAGCCCGGAGCTTCCGATATTTTGCTTCCGGCCATCAAAGACTGTGTGAAAAATGTAGATATGGATGGCGGCACCATGGAAGTTCATTTACTTCCGGGACTGCGGGAGATGAATGGATAGCCGTCTGAAAACGATTTTTTTATTCAATAGGAAAGAGCGTCCTATTGAATAAAAACCCTTCGGGTAGTGATGCGCAGCTTCGCACGCAAGCGCATAAATGCGCCAACAAAAGCTGCGCCGCCAGGAACATTAATTGCGAGAGTGTGCGAAGCGCACTTTTGTTCCAGAAACAGGCGATGTCGAACAGGCGAAGAATAAGAGGTAGAAATGAATTTTCATATATTAACATTGTTTCCGGAGATGGTAATGCAGGGGCTTTCCACCAGCATCATTGGCCGAGCCAGGTCGCTGGGCCTTCTTTCCATAGAAGCAATCAATATCAGGGATTATACGTTGGACAAACATAATAAGGTAGATGACACCCCTTACGGCGGAGGTGCCGGAATGCTGATGCAGGCTCAGCCGGTGTATGATGCCTGGAAATCGGTAGCGGACCGGACCAAAGCTAAGCCAAGGACCGTGTACCTGACGCCCCAGGGAACCACCTTTACGCAGCCAATGGCAAAGGAACTGGCGAAAGAGGAAGACCTGGTGCTTTTGTGCGGACATTACGAGGGAATCGACGAGCGTGTGCTGGAAGAAATTGTGACAGATTATGTGTCCATCGGCGATTATGTGCTGACCGGCGGAGAGCTTCCGGCAATGGTCATGGTGGATGCAATTTCCCGGATGGTGCCCGGAGTGCTGGGCAATGAGGTGTCCGGCGAGACGGAATCTTTTGAGGGGAACCTTTTGGAATATCCCCAGTACAGTCGTCCCGAGGAGTGGATGGGGAAACGTGTGCCTCAGGTACTTTTATCCGGAAACCAGAAAAATATCAGCGCATGGCGCAGGGAAGAGGCGGTAAAGCGGACCAGGGAACGTCGGCCGGATTTATACCAGAAATACGAGGAGCTGGAAAAGTGCAGAGCAATCCTGCAAAAACAAAAGCTGCTCCACATAGATATGACAGAGCTGATCGCAAGAGGACAAGCAGAGTTATTGTATGCCCGGGGCGGAAATATCTGCCTGCGGGATAAGGCCAGCGGCATTTGTTTTCATACTGCGGAGAGCCTGGAGATGGGCCGGGAAGCGCTTCTGGCGCTTCGAGCATTTCGAATGCGGGATAAGGAGGGAGCGTTATATCAGGCGGATCCCTCGCTGATGAAAGAAGAAGCTGCACAGGGCGGCTTTTCGGCACTGGGATTGCTGGTATTACACCAGGATTTTATGTTGGAAGCGGCAGAGGAGATATTGGGAGTAAAACCATTTATGTCCTGCCATCAGGCAGTCTACACCCGTCGGGAAAAACTTTCGG
>JAGASC010000055.1 GCA_017621905.1 Roseburia sp. | reverse complement strand
TGTTCAGTTATCAATGTTCGTTTGCTGTTTTCAGCAACTTTGATATCTTAGCACATCTTTAAGTCTTTGTCAACAACTTTTTTATTTTCTTTTCTGCGAAGCTTTGTGCTCTCGCAATCAGCTTGATTATATTATCACAACCTCTGTGCTTTGTCAACAACTTTTTTCGACTTTTTTAAATCTTTTTGAGCACGCATGGCGCTCCGTTATCGACGAATCAAGCAAGCGGAGAAGGAGGGATTTGAACCCTCGCGCCGCTATTAACGACCTGCACCCTTTCCAGGGGTGTCCCTTCGGCCAGCTTGGGTACTTCTCCGAATATGTTCTACATATAATATTGTATCACCGCAACCAGTCTGATAAACTTGCAGTTGGTTATCGATGAGCGGAGAGGATGGGATTCGAACCCATGCGCCCTTTCGGACAAACGGTTTTCAAGACCGCCTCGTTATGACCACTTCGATACCTCTCCGTGTTCTGTTCTCAAATCAGTGCAGAACTTATATTACCATCTGAACTCGTCTCTGTCAACAACTTTTTTTCTTTTTTTTATTTTTTTGTCAGAAAGGCTTCTGCCACCAGCAAATCTTCCGGCGTAGTTATTTTCACGTTGCGATAGCTTCCTTCTATGACCTTCACCGCCTGACCTGTGGCCCGCTCTAAAACCATGGCATCATCCGTCACATTGCTATCGCCGGCGGCAATCATTTTTTGATATGCTTCATATATTAATGGGTAAAAAAAGGTCTGAGGGGTCTGTATCTGCCAGAGATGGCTCCGATCCGGCGTTGCCTCGGCAAATCCATTGCTGTCCACTATCTTTATTGTGTCTTTTACCGTCATACCGGTTACACAGGCACCATAAAGTTTCGCTGCTTCGATGGAACGGTGTATGATGTCCTTATCTACGAAGGGTCTTGCACCATCATGAATCAGGACATAATCTGCGTTTTTCACCGCTTTTAGGCCCTCATAGACAGAATGGTAGCGCTCTTTTCCGCCTTCCACAATGATCTTTATTTTTGTAAAATTGTATTTTTCTGCAATTTCCTGTCTGCAATATTCTATTTCACCAGCCCCGACCACCAGTATAATTTCCGAAACCGGACTTTCCTCAAAAGCCTTTAGCGAATAATAAAGCACCGGTTTTCCTGCCAGTTCCATATATTGCTTGCGCACTGAACTGTTCATTCGTTTACCAGCTCCGGCCGCAAGTACAATCGCTGCATATTTATCCATTCTATTCCTCTCATTTCATTTTCCGGAAAGGTTGAACCTTTCTCGCTTTCCTTAACGTTCGCCAAGCTTCAGGTTTGGCACTGCATTCAAGTCAAGTCCATCACGCTGCCCGTTCATGTAATCGTAATACGCTGCTACACCGATCATCGCTGCATTGTCTGTGCAGAATATTGGGGATGGATGATAGAACTGCACGCCTTTCTTCGTGCAGGCTTCACGCATAGCTTCACGTAAAGTGCCGTTAGAGGCAACACCGCCTGCAATGGCAAATTTATCCATACCGAATTCATCAATGGCTTTCATTGCATTTCCTACCAGTACATCCGTGACTGCTTTTTGGAAAGATGCGGCCACGTCGGCCTGCACCACTGGAATTCCTTTCATCTGGCAGCCGTTCAAGTAGTTTAAGACGGCAGACTTTAAGCCGCTGAAGCTGAAATCGTAGGGGCCGTCCTCGATTTTTGCCCGGGGGAATTCCATAGCATGGGGATTTCCCTCGTGGGATACTTTCTCGATTTTTGGACCGCCGGGATAGCCGAGCCCTATGGCACGTGCCACTTTATCAAAGGCCTCACCTGCTGCGTCATCCCTGGTTTTTCCCAGTATCTCGTATTTTCCATAATCTAAGACTTTTACCAGATGGGTGTGTCCGCCGGATACCACAAGGCACATGAAGGGGGGCTTTAAGTCCGGATTTTCGATGTAGTTGGCGCATATGTGTCCTTCAATATGATGGACACCCACCAGCGGTTTCTTTTTTGCGTAACTGATGGCTTTTGCTTCGGCTACGCCCACTAAGAGGGCTCCCACCAGGCCGGGACCGTAGGTGACACCGATGGCGTCTATGTCATCCAAGGTGGTGTTTGCCTCTGCCAGTGCCTGGGTGATGACCTGATTTATTTTTTCAATATGTTTTCTGGATGCAATCTCCGGCACCACACCGCCGTATAGGGTATGAAGTGCAATCTGGGATGATATGACGTTGGAGCGCACCTCTCTTCCATTTACTACCACTGCTGCTGCGGTCTCATCACAGGAACTTTCAATTGCAAGTATTTTTATTTCATTTTCACTCATTCGAAAAACTCTCCTTCGAACTGACGGTATATGGATTATGCTCTTTTCCACCATTTTCCTTAAACTCTGCTTCAGGCTGATGGTATGTGAAGCTTTCCCGTTTCCATCTTTTTTCTAAACGCTATCTCAAACTGACGAAACGCAAATCACTCTTCAAAAATGTATTACTGTTCATCCTCGAACAGTAACTCGATGCTTTTGCCGTCTTTTCCCAAGTGGGATGCCGGAAAAATCTCACGCACACGGGGCATGTAGTCTTCCGCCCGTATCAGTGATGGTGAGAAATGGGTCAGCCACATTTCTTTTACCTGCGCTTTGGCTGCCAGTTCTGCTGCTTCATAGAAGGTCATGTGTTTGTATTGTTTGGCCTTTGCCAGCTTTTCTTTTTCTGCATACATGCCTTCGCAGATGAAAAGATCAGATGCTTCGGCTGATTTTACAATGGAATCTGTTGGTCTTGTGTCTGTACAGTAGGTGACCTTGATTCCCTTTCGGGCCGGACCTAAGACCATGTCCGGCGTGTAAACGGTTCCATCTTCCCCAGTCATGGTTTCTCCTTTTTGCAGGCGGCTCCATAATTTCAGAGGAATACCGCTTTCTTTGGCACGCTGCGCGTCAAAACGACCGACACGCTTGATTTCCACGGTATAGCCATAGCAGGTGATGTTATGGTTTACCCGGAAAGCGTGGATGTGATAACCGTTGATTTCAAAGTCTGCCTCCGGCTCCGTGATTTCCAGATATTTTATCTCGAAAGGCAGTTCCGGTGCTATGGTACGCAGGGCGTTTACTACACGTTCCAATCCCTTGGGGCCGATCATGATGAGGGGCTCGGTGCGCTCCGCATTGCCCATAGTAAGCAGGAGACCCGGCAGGCCGCTGATATGGTCTGCGTGGTAGTGGGTGAAGCATAGGATATCTATGGGCTTGAAGGTCCAGCCTTTTTCTTTTATTGCAATCTGGGTTCCCTCGCCGCAGTCAATTAAAAGATTACTTCCATTGTATCTCATCATGGCTGCCGTGAGAAAACGACGGGGAAGGGGCATCATTCCTCCGGTTCCCAAAAGACATACGTCTAACATATAACCCTCCTTGTTTTTCGAAGAAAAATGCGACTGCAGCCTGCGGCAGCAATTTTAATTGTGTGCAGGACAGAGAATTTTTCTTCTTGTTTACACAAATTCTGTGGTTTGTTTTATTTCCGGTGGAATCACAAGGGATTTCACCAGTACTTCGTAACATGGTTCGCAGATGTCCATGCTATGGATGGTTCCGTCTTTCTCATTGGAGAAATAGCCCCACTCTTTTTTTATATGGAGGTAAGAGGTTTTGTCCTTCTGCGCCTCCGGACAGATTGGTCTGCCACAGCAATTACAATATATCATGTTTCTTTTTCTGCTCATACGATTTCCTCCGCCTGTATTTTTGTCCGTGTAGTTATGCATGGTTATGTCTGGCGACATTATGCCATGCTCTCTTCGTTCTCATGGCATTCGCCCTTGGCGACCGTTGCGCACTTCGCTTCGCTACGGCACGTATAATGTCTGGCGATATTATACTCTGTCAGTGCCACTCTTTGCTAGTGGAAATCTTTAGTTAATAGTTCAACATCTTTCCTATATATCATGATATATGCGTCTTCCTTGGGAAAATCGTAGAAGCCTTTGCGGATGCCGCAGTTTAGGAATCCGTTGCGCTGGTACAGGCGGATGGCCGGGTCATTTGACACCCGTACTTCCAATATCATCTGTAGCACGGAATTTGCTTCGGCTTCTTTTTTTATTTTTTCAATCAGACTCTGCCCCACGCCTCTGCGGCGCGCTTCGGGGGTTACTGCAACATTTGTTATTTCGCCTTCGTCCAGGGATACATACATACCGACGTAGCCCAGGATTTTTTTATTTTCTTCGGCCACCAGGAAGATGGTGTTTTCCAGGCTTAAGGCATCCAGGAATCCCTGCACACTCCAGGGTTGTGAAAATACCGCTGCCTCTATCTGACTGACAGCCTCCACATCAACTGCCTGCATTTTTCGAACCGAAATCATAGCCTGCTGCCCTCATTTACGGTCTCAGACGTCCCAGTAAGCGGATTTTCCTTTGCATTTTCCGGCTCACTGGTATGCTGTTGCTCTTTTCGCTCTCTTTCCGCCTGGGAAAGCCGCAGGTACTCCGGGCGGTGCTCCGCTGCGGATTCGTATCTGCCTGCTGCAAAGTATTTCATGCCAAGGGCTGCCACTGCGCCTGCTCTCTGTTTGTTCATGTGAGCCGGGGCGAAGGACCAGGGCACTTTTACATTCTCCTGAATATAGGCGGAAAATACGGGAATGCCGTCCCCTAAGAATACTACGGGTTGTCCTGTTTCATTGATATAGGCTACAATCTCATCAATCCCTACGGCGCACTGCTCCCGCAAAGTTTCCATTTCATTGGTATGGAAACGGTACAGACCGGTATAGGTCTGATTTCTTCTTGCATCCATGAGTGGACACACCAGGGACTGATGACCTGCCAGATTGTAGGCCAGAGCGTCCACGGTGGGGACGTTAATAATTGGCTTGTTCAAGGCCAGGCCCAGTCCTTTTGCGGTGGCTGAGCCGATGCGAAGACCGGTAAAGGAACCCGGGCCTCCGGCAATGGCTATGGCATCGATGGTTTCTAAGTCCAATTCTATCATCCGGGCCACTTCATCCAACATGGGAAGAAGGGTCTGGGAATGTGTTTTTTTGTAGTTGACGGTGTATTCGCCTAGCAGGTTTTCATTCTCCACAATGGCTACGCTGGCCACCAGTCCGGAGCTGTCCAATCCTAGTATTTTCATTTTGCTGCTTTGCCTTTCTATTTCAAATTTTTATGCCTAAACAGTTACGTTGTTTCTTTCATTATTAGTTCTCTCTTATGGTAATTTTCCGATAGTCGAAGCCACGCTCCAAATCTTTTTCTATTGTTACCTCGGAACGGGTTTCCGGCAAAATTTCTTCGATGAGGTTCGCCCATTCAATCATGCAAAGGCCGTTTCCGTAAAAGTAGTCTTCGTAGCCGATCTCGTCCATTTCTTCGATGTCGCCGATGCGATAGACGTCAAAATGGTAGAACGGCATGCGTCCTTCTTCATATACCTGCACGATTGTAAATGTGGGGCTGGAAACCGGTTCTTTGATTCCAAGGCCCTCTGCAATGCCCTGGGTAAAAACGGTTTTTCCTACGCCTAAGTCTCCTACAAGGGTATATACCTGGCCGGGCAGGGCACTTTCGCCAATTTTTTTGCCCAATGCGCGGGTTTCTTCCGGGGAAAATGTTTCATATATTGTTTCTTTCATGTGAATCCTTTCCTGATACATATCTCTTGCGCTCAATGTTATATCAAATTCTATTGGCATCGTCAATCCGTCCATCGGATTTCATTTCTATAGAAGTATAGCATTTTTCAAAAAAAAAGAAAAGACGCTATTCGCAAGCGTCTTCACTTTTATTCTATTCTATTGATTCTGGCCCTTTAAGATGGGAGAAATCGGTTTGTATATCAAAAATGTAATTGCTACGGAAAACAGGCCTTTTATCATAGTGAATGGCATGTTAAAGCAGATCAGGCATTGCAGAATATTTTTC
>JAGASC010000054.1 GCA_017621905.1 Roseburia sp. | reverse complement strand
GTATGGGTTCGAATCCCCGATGTCTCATTGCGAAAGGCATTGATCAGATGGTCAATGTCTTTTTTGTTATCCTTGGCGGAAAGTCGAATTCTATCTGGTAAAAAGCTTAAATATTGCGAGCCATGCCCCAATATAGTACAATTCCAAGCAAAGCAACAATCGCTTCCGCGGCCGGAAATGCCAACCATACGCCAACAATTCCCAGAAGATTTGCCAGAAGAAACGCCAGCGGTATAATCAAAATTAACCCACGCAGCAGGGAAAGCACATGGGCCGGCAGCGGCCGTTCGGTGGAGGTAAAAAACACCGGAATGATAATGTTAAAGCCAGCAAATGGAATTGCCGTAAAATAGAGACGAAGCCCCCGTGTAGCAATTTCCTGGAGCAACCAATTATTTTCGCTGTTGAAAATAATCGTAATCGGCTCAGCAAAAAGATAGATGGGGGCATAGATTGTCGCCGAAACCAGTATCATCGTAATCATGGCATACCGCAGCAGGGAGCGGATGTCTGAATTGCTACCACTGCCATGGGCCAAGCTTATGAGCGGCTGGACACCCTGTGCAATGCCGGTATAGATGGCAATAACAACAAGCGACAAATTTGCAATGACTCCATAGGCAGCAACGCCCACATTCCCTTGCAAACCCAGAATAATCTGGTTGAACACAATCATAACAACGCCGGAAGACACCTCTGTAATCAGCGAGGGAAAGCCAAGGGATATGCTCTCCAAGGATAGCGGAAGAGAAGGCTTTATCTTTATAAAATGAAATTCATTCTGTTTTTGCAGGCCGTGCTTTGCAAGAATGCTCATGCTGATAATCGGAGTCAGACCAGTAGCCAGTACCGCACCCAAAATTCCCATCCCACAGGGAAAAATAAGAATGTAATCTAATAAGATGTTGGAAAGACTTCCGGTCACCATTGCAGTCATGGAAAGGCCGGGGGCCCCGTCATTTCGGACAAAACAGATAAAAATATCGTTCATCAGAAAAGCCGGTGCGAACAGAAGGATGACCTTAAGATAAGTGTTGGTCATTTCGAAAACCTGCTCGTTGGCACCGAGTAATGTTGTAATAGTCTGTGAGAAGAAAATGCCAAGCAGCATAAAAAATAATGCAAAAGCTGCCCCAAGGATGATGGTGTTCGTGAAAATGCGATTGGCAGCATGCGGTTTTTCCTGGCTTTTGGCAATCGCGTACTTTGTGGCACCGCCCATACCAAGCATCAGTCCGCTTCCGTGAATAAAACTATAAATTGGGATGGCCAGATTCAAGGCCGTCAGCCCATTTGTGCCAAGTCCATTGGATATGAAGAAAGTATCTGCCAATATGTAACAGGACAAACCCAACATGCCCAGCACATTTAGGGAAGCATATTTCGTGTAATCTCTGAAAAGCGTATGGTTTTTCATATAATTTTCGATTCCTTTCCTGTATGACAAAAAAATAAGCGCCAGGTTTCGCATCTTCTAAGGCCTAATGATACGAAAACTAACGCTGTGCGTTTTTACCCGGCGGCAATTTCTTATTCTTTTTTAACATGAATTGTCAGGGATGTCAATGGGGAGTGTTAAGGTTTTTGAATCTCATGGCAATAGAATGTCTGCAAAGTGCGCTTTTTATTATTTTTAACTACTGGAGAATCTGGGTGACGAGCCTGGAAATCTCTGCGGGAGTTTTGTCTATCTCCTGGGTAAGCCAAAGACGGATCAGATGATAGCTGCCACTGGAGATAAAAGTAGACACCAGAAGCCGATCAGAGTCCTTTGCATGCCCATGTTTTCCCAGGTAGGGGCTGGACTCCCAGAAGTGATTGCAGAGGTCTGCAAACAGTACGGCCAGCTGCTGGTCGGTGTTGGCCTCTATCAGAATCTTAACGGTGTTCTTATGTTGCTGCAGGTATGTGCAGATGGTTTCCAGATAGGTACCGTCGAAGAACTGTTCCTCTTTGTCAGGAGCCAGTGCACGGATGTCTGCGGCCATATCAGCAGCCAAATCGGTCAGTACATCATCGGGAATGGAGTAATGCTTGTAAAAGGTGGCACGGTTGATGCCCGATTCCCGGCATAGTTCCGTGACGGGAATTTCTTTTAAAGGCTTGTCCTGCAGAAGACGAAGCAGTCCCTCTTTCAGCAGCCGCTTAGTCAATGTAATTCTCTGATTTTCTTTGTTCATCGGTTTTCTTCCTTTCTGTTATGAAAACGACATCTTTGTAAAAAATGTATATTTTGCGGCAAACCAGCAGAGTGCTGTTTGTTGTAAAAGCGACATGTGTATATTATAATGAAACATAATAAAAATTGTCAAGTACCTCGCAGCAAATGGATCAATATGTCAAAACGGGTCAAAATATATTTTGGAAAAACCGGTAATGTTTGTGTTGTGATGGAAGGCTGACAGGATGAAAAGGAGAGAAACTATGGGCAAATTGGATGGTAAGGTAGTTATTGTTACAGGTGCCGGAAGCGGCCTGGGAAAACAGGAAGCAATTCGCTGTGCAGCAGAGGGAGCAAAGGTGGCTATTTGTTCTCTGACGGAATCACGACTGATGGATACGAAGCGTCTTTGCGAAGAAAAGGGAGCAGAGGTTTTGGCGTATCCCTGTGATGTGCGAAGCTATGAGAGCCTGAAGGAGTTTGTGGAAAAGACGGTGGAGTGTTTTGGTACGATTGATGTTTTGGTAAATAATGTACATCATACCACATTAAAGCCGTTTCTTGATTTGACGGTTGAGGATATGCGGGATGAGATGGAGGTATCTTTCTACAGTGCATGGCACATGATGCAGCTGTGCTTCCCTTACATGAAGGACAAGCCGGGTGCAGGTACATCTATCATTAATTTTGGTTCTCGTTGGGGACAGGAAAGTCCAAAGATGGCAGGCTGCTACTCACCGACGAAAGAAGCCGTTCGTGCACTGTCACGTGTGGTTGCCCGTGAGTGGGGAATTTATAATATCCGTGTCAACACGATTTGTCCGGCAGCAGCTACGGATAACGTGCTGAACGATATGTACAAGCAGCTTCCGGAATTGCAGGAGCAGGCTATGACAGGAATGAAAGATAATGCATTCGAGCGTATGGGAGATCCCTATGAGGATATCTGTCCTGTTATTGTATTTTTGGCATCGGATGAAAGCAAGTGGGTAACCGGCCAGAATCTCAATGTTGATGGTGGCGGTTGGATTACTGCATAATTAAGAGAAGTTATTCGGTTACATATAAGCCGTCCGGGTATTGACTCGGGCGGCGTTATTTTGTGGGAAAAACATGAAGTGACAGCGTTAGAGGGCTGGCGTTATTTTTCATTTCCATGTCTGAAACTAAAGTAGATAGTGTCAAGGGGTGAGCAATAAGGGAGCAATTAGGGAATAAAAAAAATGGTTGCATTTTGTGCGTAGCTGGGCTATAATGGCAAAGGAATTCGGAACCGGAGGCGGAGATTGTCCGGTAGATGGTATTGTGCGCAGAATACGCGGGTATGGCGGAATTGGCAGACGCGCCAGATTTAGGTTCTGGTGGGAGACCGTGCAGGTTCAAATCCTGTTACCCGCACTAAAATAGGGGTTTTTGATTGGATAATGGATCAAAAGCCTCTGTTTTTTCGCCTAAAAATGTAAAACGAAAGAAGGATGTTATGAAATGAGTACGTTATTATCTGTATCAATTGCACTATTGGCTGGTCTGCTTATGACCAGAGTTTTTAAGCCGTTCAAGCTGCCGGCGGTAACCGCGTATCTGATTGCGGGTGTGCTGATTGGCCCTTATTGTATTGGGGCACTGGGAATCGGTGGACTTGGATTTTCTACCGCGGAAGCGGTAAGTAAGTTGTCGCTGATTTCAGATGTGGCATTAGGGTTTATTGCATTTTCTATAGGAAATGAGTTTAGACTGGATGACTTAAAACATACCGGAAAACAGGCGCTGATCATCGGTGTCTTTCAGGCGTTGGCGGCTACTTTGCTGGTTGACGTGGCACTATTGGTGGTTCATTTGATTATGCCGGATAAGCTGACGGTTCCTCAGGTGATTACTCTTGGAGCGATTGCAACAGCAACAGCACCGGCGGCAACACTTATGGTGGTGCGGCAGTATAAGGCAAAAGGCCCCCTTACCAGCCTGCTGCTTCCGATTGTAGCATTAGATGATGCGGTGGGACTGGTTGTATTTGCAGTGTCTTTTGGAATCGCAAAGACGCTGGTGAGCGGAACCACGGATATGGTATCGATTATTGTGAATCCAATTGTAGAAATTGTATGCTCGCTGGTTTTGGGAGCGATTATGGGATGGGTATTGACACAGCTGGAGAAGCTGTTTAACTCCAATACCAATCGTTTGAACCTGACCATTGGGGTGGTGTTCTTAACAGTTTCACTTTCCATGCTGGATTTCCAGGTAGGACCGGTACATGTAAGCTTTTCTTCCCTTCTGGTATGCATGATGCTAGGAACAGTGTTCTGTAACATTTGTCCGTTGTCTCATGATTTGATGGCGGCAGCAGATAAATGGACTTCGCCTTTGTTTGCATTGTTCTTTGTAATCAGCGGTGCGGAACTGGAGCTGGGAGTGTTTGCTGATGTGGCGATTGTAGTTATCGGTGTTGTTTACATAATTTTTCGCTCTCTGGGAAAATATTCCGGTGCGTATGTCAGTGCAAAAGCAGTAAAGTGCCAGCCGCAGATTTGTAAATATCTTGGTATCACGCTTCTTCCGCAGGCAGGTGTGGCGCTTGGTATGTGCACCACTGCAATGCAGTTAGGAGAGCAGGGAAATCTGATTCGGAACATTACACTGTTTGCGGTTCTGATTTATGAATTGGTTGGTCCGCTTCTGACCAGACAGGCATTGATGGCAGCAGGTGATATTAAACCGATGTCTGAGGAGGTAAAACAGAGACGTCAGATAAAACTGGAAGAAGCTAAGAATTTGAAAAATAGAAAATAGGTAATTGTTCAGAACAGTCCTATGCATTTACTGCATAGGACGTATGAAAACGTAAAACAGCCATGAGCAAGCCCTCATCGCGAAGCGATTTTTATGGGCTTGCGGTTCGTAACTGTGAAGGTACTGAACAGTTACGAAAATAGTAAATTTGAGTAACTGTGAAAGCACTGAACAGTTAGAAATCTGAAAATAAAACGAGGTTCGAGCCTGCCCATAGTAAATGCGGATTCGAATCTCGTTTTTTGATGCGGTACAGATACTCGACAAGATGATACGCGCCGGGGCAAAGTGGAGTGCGCATAAGTAGTCTGGGACACATGCCATATTTTAACGTCCCGACCACTCGTCCCTTCGAGTGCGCCACTGTTCATTCAGCCATTCCACTACAAGGTCTTTGCCTTCCAGAGTAAAAGGAAAGGTTTTGCAGGTTTTTTTGTCATCAGCAGTAGAGATGAAATTATAGGGACCGGGACAGATCGTCACGTGGAAAACG
>JAGASC010000053.1 GCA_017621905.1 Roseburia sp. | reverse complement strand
GGGTTTATTATCTCCCAGTAAATAATTAATATAGTCCAAATCATGGGTTGCCTTCTGCAGAAAGAGTCCTCCTGTTTCCTTTTCATCCCGATACCATTTATGATAATAGCCTCGTCCATAAGGAACATTATTATATGCCTGAACATGCTCAATGGTACCAAGCTTGCCGGAATCCACAATTTCCTTTACCTTCTGAAGCAGTCTGGTCATTCTCAGCGGAAAGGACACTACAACTTTATCATTGATATGCAAAATCCCTTTTAAACGTTCTAAATCTTCTTCGGTGGTGCAGACCGGCTTTTCTAAAAACATGGGGATATTGTATTTTGCCACAAGTAATGCAAAATGAGTATGACTGGAACATCTGGTTCCGATACAAACTCCATCCAATTTCTCCTTCTGCAGCATTTCCTCGGCATCTGTGTAATAATGGATACCCGTAAACCCCTTCTCTTCCATCTCTGCCTTAAGCTCATCATTTCTCATATCCGTAATGGCAGCCAGCCTGACATCCGGATATTGTAGAATACACTTCATCACATCATGCATTCTTCCGCCGTAACCAATTATTCCTAAATTTAACATTTTATCTCGCTTTCCTATCAACCATTTCGTAACAGTTCAAATACCCTTCACTGTTACACCATTTCACCATTTAAGATAACATCACATACTTCGAACTTTTCATTAAACAAAACGATGTCGGCGATATAGCCCTCTTTGATTCTTCCCTTATCCTTAAGGCCCAGAATTTTCGCGGGCGTTTCCGTAAGCATCTTTACCGTATCCGGGATTGACAATCCATAATGAGTAATGCCTTTTTCCAAAAGCATACTGCTGGTAGCAACGCTTCCTGCAAATGAGGAACGGTCCGGAAGTTTCGCCACACCATCTTCTATAATGACTCTGTTCTCCGGTATTTTTTCCCCTAACCAGCTTTCCGTCACGTTTGTCCCAGCAGGTCTAAGTGCATCTGTCACAAGTGCCACCTTATCCGCTCCCTTTATTTTCACTGCCAGCTTTAGGGCATCCTGTGCTGCATGTTTTCCATCTGCTATTAATTCCACGGTAATTTTATCATTCAAATAAGCCGCTTCAATTACACCGGCTTTTACTACCTGGTTTATTTTGCGGACACCTGGTGTCGCACTGTAAAGATGAGTCACATGAGAAAATCCATATTCAAATGCCTCCAATGCGATATCACTTGTAGCATCACTATGCCCAATGGAAAGACTGACATCATTTGAAAGCATACTTTCTGCGAACTCACGCATATGATCAAGCTCCGGTGCCGCAGTGATTCTTTTGATAATTCCTTTCCCAGCGCCAAGCAGCTTTTCCGTTTCTTCGCGATTGGGACTGTGCAGATATTTTTCTTTGTGGGCTCCTTTTTGATTGGGCGATATATAGGGGCCCTCTAAATGCAGGCCGTACATAGTAGGACATGCGGGTTGGGATTCCTTATATACCTCTATCAGTTTTAAAATATTCTCAAAGCTAGACGAAACTGCCGTAGGCACAATGGTGGTGGTGCCGTTTTTTAAGTGAATATCGGTAATATGGGTAAATGCCTCAACAGTGCAATCCATAAAATCATAACCGCCACCACCATGAACATGAATATCTATAAAACCCGGAGCAATATATTTCCCACAAGCATCAATACAAATACAACCTGTGGGAGTCTCTCCTCTGTAATCTGTATCCGCAATTTTATTACCGCGAATCAAAAGATTTCCCGCATATATCGCATTTTCTCTTACTATTTTTCCATTTTTAATCAATATGCCATTCATTTTATTTGTTATACACCCTTATTTCAGGCACTGGAGATTGAAGAGCGACCTCTGCTGCATATAGTACAGCATCCTTATGTAGCTGGAATAAGGAACAAGGTACCTTTGCCGTAATATCGCCATGAAGTACCTTCCTCAATGCCCCTGCGTTCCAATCTCGCGGCATACACATTCTGACTTTATTTGCCATGAACATTTCCTTCATGCCTACTGTAATACAATGCTTAGGAATCCCATTGACATCCCCTCCGCAGTTCATAAAACAGTTGATGGTCCTTGTTTCTCTGGAAACTTCAAGGATTCTGGTGGAACGATTTAAAAATTCTTCGTTCGTTACCGCTTCACCCTCTTCCGGCGGCTCATTAAATGCATAATGTCCATTGATTCCAACACCGCCAAAGACCATATCCAATTTGCCGAATTTCTTAATTAATTCCAATGGCTTATCAAGGTTATCCGGATCCGGGAAAAATCTATTTTCCGGCAATACATTCAGTTCATCATCAATCTGACTGTAAAAAATCCGATTCATTCCACCTCGAAAGGAAAGCGGATCATTAATGTCAATATACTTGCCGTCGTCGCTAATATACTCATCCATGTTGATAAAGGTACAATTCTTTAGACAGACACGATACTTATTTATTAAATACACCAGCCTGCTGTAAGGGCCAAGCGGACCATAAGGCACGATCATAAGCGTAGGCTCATTCCTCTTGTTATTCTCTTCAATTGTTTCCAATACTTCGATTGCCACTTTCCAGTACATATCAACCTCTGTGTCACATACATTAAGCTTGATATTACTTCCTTTTCCAAGTTCTTCTCTCGGGATTCTGTTGATATCCATACAATCTACCTCCGTTTATATACTCTTTCGGAATTTATTATTCCGAACTGTTATTGTTGTTTTATCATACCATTGGCAACAGGCAAAATATATGAAGTAATTCGCTGTTTTTTAGCACAATTCTGCTATTTTATTGACGGATAAAACAATCCCGGATATACTGATATTACAAACCGAAACTCATTGATTTTACAAAAAAATTTACGGGGTATCCTAATGATTATTTCTTCCGAGAGAGAATCTTCCGTTTTTTTGGAAGTAAACAGCTGTGCACGCCAATTATTATCCGATCGGGATTATACTATGCTTCGCAAAGACGGCCGTGTAGATTATCATATCTTATATATTACGCATGGCCTATGCACTACTGAATTTGACAACGAAATTTTGAATGTTGATGCCGGCAACATTATATTATTTAAGCCTTATGAAAAGCAAAAATACAGCTTTAAGGCTCACGACCATTCTGTCTCCTGCTATATTCATTTCAGCGGAACAGAATGCAAAAACTTGCTAAAGCAATTCTATTTATATGACAATCACGTAACTTATGTGGGCGTCAACAATACTTTGGAAAATATTTTTTCAGAAATGGAATATGAATATATGCTGAAACGGGAATATTATTCAGAAATGTGTGCTTCTCACCTGCTTCGCTTTCTTGCAGCTGCCGGCCGGCTTGCAAAATATCACCAAAGTTCCATTAATTTGAAAGCACAGAAAAATATGGATGACGTCTGCAAATATATGCATACAAATTTTCAGGAGAATCATAATCTTCAATTCTACGCAGACATGTGCAACCTAAGTGTCGGACGTTTTTCTCATGCTTTCAAAGAGTGTACCGGAGCATCACCCAAAGCCTACATGACACAAATCAAGATAGATAATGCATGTAAATTATTAGAGCGAACCGATTTAAATATTTCAGAAGTTGCTAAAGTTGTCGGTATAGAAGATGTGAATTACTTCAGTCGCACCTTCAAGCAACACACAGGGCATTCTCCAAAATTCTATAAATGAGCAGTAAAGACAGAGCCGGATATTTCCTTTTCTGAAATATCCGGCTCGCTTCAATTTATCAAATTCATTTTAGTTTTCCACTGTTTTCGTTAAAAATCCAGCTTCTGCACCTTTTTGTAGCCATCGGTCCTGTCATAGGACGTAATTCCCTTCGGATTTGCCAAATAAAACATATCATCGATATAAAGCCCACGATAATTGTCCAAGTAAACATCCGCCGCAAGGGTCTCCGTCATCAGGGCCCCAAATGCTCCATTCTCCCAGGAAAACAGCAGATAGCTGCTGCAAGGTCCGTCCGACTCATAGGTTTCTCCTGTAAAACCAATCAGATTCTCTCCCTCATCCACCAGAACGCACTTGTAATTGTAAAGCGCCGGACTGTAATCAATATTTTCCAGCACACAGGTTCCTGCTGTCTTCAAATCCGCCGGATTGGAGATATCAAACATGGTCATTTTCATTCCTAATTGTCTTCCCGTATCCGGATCTGTCTCATAACCGATGCCCACCAGCTTATCCTGGCCCCAGAAATGCAGATACTCAGAAAATCCGGTGATTTTCAGCTCCGAGAGCACCTTCGGATTGGCAGCATCCGACAAATCCACCGCAAATAGCGGATCTGTATTCCGGTAAGTCACAAAATATGCCGTATTCCCGAAAAATCGTGCCGAATAGATCTGCTCACCTTTTGCCAGTCCCTCCAATTTTCCGGTCATGTTTAATTTCTCATCCAAAAGATACAGGTTGTTCTCATCATCTCCGTTGCTCCAGTCTGTGGTCAAAATACGAAGCCTGCCTTGATATTCATTGATGGCAAAGGTGTCATACACCTCACCCGGCACATTAGCAGCTCCCACCGCGTTAAAGATTCCCTTATCCATGGAAAACTTTGCAATCTCCGTGGTAATCGATGAGTCATAATTCCGCCCGTAGAGATAAATTGCCGTGGTACTTACATAGATTTCCACATTGTCATTGATAATCATAATGTTATCCACAATTTCCTCCGGTTTCTGCACATTGACAGAGGATACCACAAGACCTGCGGTTCCGTAATCCGGAATGTAAATACAATCTGCTGCAATCGCTTTTCCATCTACCATTGGAATCCAGCCGTCGGCGCCGCCATCTTCCATGACAGCCGTCCGCGTGACTTCGGGTCGGGACATATATTTATTGGTAAAAAGGTACACCACATCTCCGATTTTCCGGGAAGTCTCATAGGTACCCTCCTGAGTTACGCTTCCCATTAAAACCGGATTTTTCGGATTGCTGATATCGTAAGTTAGAAGCTCTGTCACCTGATTGGTGTCAAAATAATAGACTTCATCCACGCAAATGCGGTCTGTGGCCGCAGTCTCGTTTTCGCTGGTTGTACTCTCCTTTAATCCGGATTCCTGCTTTGACACGATAAGGTTTACAATATTGCCATCCACGTACATTTCCCGGATCTGATCCGAAGCGCTGTTCATCGCAACGGTAATCTCGCCGGCCGCTTTCATTTCCTTTGTTCTCACATCTGTGATGTAAACACTGCTGCCATTTACTGTATAAATATAGGAACCATCTGTTTTGATGATATCGCTCTCATCCACGCCTTCTGTCTGAAGATTGGTCTTCGAATAGCTGCCGCCCGATGTACCGCTGGTGGCGGTATCTGCGCCATCCTCCATTGCCGCTCCTATTCCTGCGACTGCCATGTTTACGCTCTCATTTACTGCCGCATCATCACTGGTGTAAAAACTTCCCGTGAGGGTTTTTACTGCATCATAGACAAAGTCCCTTAGACCATATTTTTCTTCCGTGACGCGGTACATATCTTCTAGGGCGTCATAAACCTCCCCGTAATTGTCTGCCACCACATAAAGTTCTCCTGCATCCTTTTTTGGTTCCGGTATGACCGCTACATCCTCTGTTTCTGTTTGCCCATAATCCGCCAGAATGTCACCTTCCTCCGTTCCGCTCACGGATGAACTTCCTACGGCGTTTTCGCCTGCGTCTGCGACCTGTGATGCTCCATTCTGCTCATTTCTTCCGCTTGCTGCGGCAAAAATACCAAGACCGCATATCAGAAGGAACACTGCTGCCACGGCACCATATCGTCTGCCATGACGATAAATTTTCTGCCATACATGGCCTGCCTTTTTCTGCTTTCCCTGCTTTTTCTCCATTTGTTCTCTACCCCCTTCCTGCTTCCTGTTATTCTCACTGTCCTGCTTGGACTCACTTTCATCACTGCTGTCAACTTCCACTTTTCGCTCCTGCTCATCAATGATTTCGCCAGCTTTTCCAGCCCTTTGCACGTCACTTTCTTCAATGTCTGC
Organism: Roseburia sp.; assembly: GCA_017621905.1. Taxonomy (GTDB): domain Bacteria; phylum Bacillota; class Clostridia; order Lachnospirales; family Lachnospiraceae; genus Roseburia. The sequence continues at coordinate 103 of JAGASC010000053.1, read as the reverse complement.
CGCTTTTTTTCCGCTCGCTTCCCACTCAGCCCGCAAATCCAGCGTATTTTTTATCTGCTCCGGAGATATGCGCTCCGGTATTTCCACCGTTTCGGCAGACTTT
>JAGASC010000052.1 GCA_017621905.1 Roseburia sp. | reverse complement strand
GGGACAACTCTCTTAAACAGGTCATGAACGGCAGCATATAGCCGCTGATGATGGCGGATTTCTGAATCGGGATAATGATGCGGAACATTCGCTTGAACCAGGGCAGGTCCTGTATGATGGCCGCTTCCTCGATTTCTCCACTCAGCTGAAGCATGGAGTTTAGTGCACTTCTACTGGCAAAAGGTATGTATTTTATGGTTCCCGCTATGATAAGCAGCGGGTAGGTATTGAAAAGATTGATCTTTTCATTGGAAAACAGGATGAAAAATGCTGCGCCCACAGCGATGGAGGGCATCAGGTAGGGCAGGAAAGCCATACTGTTTACGTAATTCGCCCATTTGCTCCGGCGGTTTTTGGATACGGCGTAACCGATCAGAGTTCCGATGGTTCCGGCAATCAGTGCACAGCACACGGACACCAGAATAGTTCCCAGGAAAGCGTTCCAGATGGTGGAATTATGCAGAATACCCTGCTGCCCGTACATTCCGTTTTCTGAAATGTTCTCGTTGGTAATCCACCATTTGGTGGTCAGGTTGCTCATGTCCCCGGTGTACAGGAAACTGTAGTCCCCCGGGTTTGGCAGGAAGGTTTCCAGCGCAAAGGAACATATGGGGAAAATACCGGTAAAGAAGGTCAGGACCACAAAGATGAGTCCCGCCACATATTTTCCTATCCTTCCCAGGTTTATTTTGGTCAGCTGGCCGGATTTTCCGGTCACCGTGGTGTAATTTTTTCTGCTCTTTAAGCTCACCTGGTTTAACGTCAGGATTGCCACGCCGAATACCATCATGATAATGGCAAGGATGCTGGCCTCTCCGGTGTATTTGGAGTTCATGGATATGTATTTGGTGGAGAGGGTGGTCAGTCCCAGATAATGAGGCACCGGGTAGCTTCCCATTGCACTGCCGAATACCAGCAGGATGGTGGACAGGATGGCCGGTTTGATCATGGGCAGGGTCACACGGAACATGGTTTTTAAACGCGGCGTGTCCAGGATGGTGGCTGCCTCCTCTAAGTTTGCATCCATGTTTCGGAAGATGCCTCCGATCAGGATATAGGCAAAGGGAGCGTAATGCAGGCCCAGCACGATGGCACTGGGGAGCAGTCCCTGGCACCACCACTTGGGGGCATAGATTCCAAACAGCGATGCCAGAAGTCCATTGGAGGTTCCTGTCACTTTGTTGCTGTTGAAGACGTTCTGCCACACTACCGCCAGTGTCCACTGGGGCATGATATATGGAAAAATAAAGATTGAGCTCAAATATTTTTTAAATTTCAGGTTTGTACGCGTCACTAAAAACGCAAAGGTTCCGCCATACAGGATGGAAATCAGACAGGTGAGAACCGCCAGAAACAGCGTGTTTACTAACGGTCTCCAAAGGTTGCCTACGGCCTGCTTGCTGGTGAACAGGTCCACGTAGTTTGCAGCGGAATATCCTTCTGCCTTTCCGGTCAGGTATGCATCGATGGTGCCCGGATGGATGGCAAAGGTGTCTTTTACGATTGCCACGATGGGGGCTACTGTCGTAAATGTCAGTACGATTCCGAACATTAACAGAATGATGTTCTGGGGTTTGGAAAAATATGTCTTGATTTTATTTATCACTATGGCTTTTTGATTGTGTGTTTCCGCTTTTGTCCGAACCATAAAATCCTCCTTGTTTGTTACTATTCTCGGCTTATTCGCTCGGCAATTATAGGATTCAAAGCGTAGACTGACCATGATTTCAACTTGTTTATCACTATTTTCAAAAACTTTGGACATATGGGAAAAAATCTTTTCTCTATGTCCAAATCTGACCAGAATCCTCGCCAAAAATGTCACTACATCCGATTGTTTGGACATATTAAAAGAAGTTCTTCCTTCTATGTCCAAAATTTTCTACTCACATCCAAAATTTCCCCGATTTTTTGGACATGAGGAACATCTTTTTATCCATATGTCCAAAACGCCTCGATAAAGTACTCTTTTTCTACTGATTTTTTCCAGGTTGGACATAGAGAAAAAAAAATTCCCCATATGTCCAAACCTCTTAATGTCCGCGTCCTTTTTTTACCTTTTACATGGACGCCTCTCCATCCTTCTTTATAAGCTAAAAGTAAATATTATTCTTCCTTTCTTTATAAGCTAAAAGTAAATATTATTCTGCCCTTCTTTATAGACTGACAGTAAATATTATTCTGCTGCGCCCTCGGCGTATTTCGTCAGCAATTCGATCCAGCTGCCTACGGTAAAGGAAACGGATGCACAGTATTCCGGGTCTTCCAGTACCAGTTTGCCGTCGCTGGTCCACCAGTCATAGCCTCTGTCGTTCTTTGCTTCAAATTCCAGCTCGCCGGCTTCATTGTAGCCGCCTTTGCTGTGGTTGTAGGTTGCCTCGGTGGCCTCTGCCACGTCCGGATTTGCTGAATAGCCGCCCATATCTTTGCCCCAGGCGGAAAATCCGTCCTCTGTACAGGTCATGTAAGCGATGAATGCACATGCGGTCCATGGAAGCGGACTGTTATCGGTAACGAACAGGTAATGGCAATAGCCGTAGCCGCCGATTCCCTGGTATCCATCCTGATATGCTACCACTTTTACATTATTTACGGATACTCCTGCGGATTCCTCTACAGAACGAAGCTTGGAGTATACCAAAAGTCCGCTCTGGTCTGTCGCAGATTCGGATACCAATGTGTTACAAATCGGGCCGTCGTCGGTCTGCGCATTGTAGTTCTCCACCCAAAGTTTGATCCATGCAAGGGCGTATTTTCCGTTCTCGCCCAGACCAAGGTCTGCGGCATCCGTAGCCATAGCTTCGATGGTGGGCTGGAAGTATGCCTGCTCTTCACTGTCCAGTGCATCATAAGCTTCTTTCAACCAACCTGCATATTGATCTTCGGTCAGCATGTAAAGGAAATTCTTTCCAACAATTTCAGAATCAATGTCCATGAACAGCGGATGACTGCCTTCTGCCACAAAATCCCAGCAGTTATCGAATTTTGCATCGCCGGTGCTGTTGTAAAGAAATACCTTATTTAAGGTCTGCAGCGGCAGGAAGCCTTCATACTCTGCTGCCGTGGTTCCGTTTGCCGTTGCCCAATCCAACGGAATGAAGGTATCCAGGATTCCGGTCTGGACCATCTTAGATTCAATCTGGTTGCCGTCCTGAATCAAGGTCATGGCAAAAGTTCCTTCCTCTTTCAGAGAGTCTGCGGACAGCTGCTCGAAAATCTTATTATTCTTGGGTTGCTGCCACTCGTACTCCATGTTGTAGGACGAATCGATGGACTGCAGGTACTCGATGAACAGCGGCAGGGCTGTCTTGCCACGGCTGGAATTTCCCACACCATAGAAAGTGGCTCCGTTGGATTCCTCGATGGCCTTTGCTGCCAATTCATCCAAGGTCATGGTCTCTGCTTCCAAGATGATTTTTTGCACCTCGGAAAGATCCGCGTCCACTTCCACTGTTTTGCCTTCCTCTTCCTTCACCTCCGAAATGTCGGTTACTGTTGTATCAGTCCCCTCCGGCAAGGAAGGTGTTTCTGCGTTCCCGGTCCCGGCTGCAGTACCGCAGCCTGCTAATGTCCCAGCCAAAATAGCTCCTGTAAGCAACATTGATAGTAATTTCTTCATATCTTTCATCCTCCTTTTGATATATGTGTTGCTTTTTTTATATCTGATACATGCATTATATTCCGGAACTGGGACAAATTACCTATTTTTTCTTTGTTCTTATTAAAATATTTCTGTTTTTTTTCTGGTTTTTAGCTTTTTGTTTACACATTTTTCTTTCTGTGCCAGTCCTCGCGTTTTAGCGCTTTTCAACTTTGGATATTTTTCTGAATTCTGATTCCGCCAATGCGTTTTTTGTTGCGGGGGTCTCACACTGGCAAATCCGACCTCTGGGACCCCGGCTGGGGGATAATAGACGTGAAAGTTTGATGTTTTTGCTTCTTGCGGGGGTCTCACACTGGCAAATCTAGCCTCTGGGACCCCCATTTTGGGATAATAGACATGAAAGTTTGACGTTTTTACTTCTTGCGGGGGTCTCACACTGGCAAATCTAGCCTCTGGGACCCCCATTTTGGGATAATAGACATGAAAGTTTGATGTTTTTTTCCGTTACCGGGGTCTCGCACTAGCAAATCTAGCCTCTGAGGCCCCGGCCTGGGTATAGTGCCATGCGGAAGCTGCATTTTGGGGATTTTCAGAAAAAAATCACAGGCCAAAACTACTTTTTACATATACAATCTACAG
>JAGASC010000051.1 GCA_017621905.1 Roseburia sp. | reverse complement strand
TTCCTGGCGCAGGAGCTTGGCGTGGAAAAAACAGATATCCTGGATTTTGAACTGACGGTTTACTGTAAAGAAAATCAGGAATTTATCGGCTTGAACGATGATTTTATTTCCGCTCCAAGACTTGACAATCTGACTTCCTGTGGTGCGCTGGTATCCGGTATCATTGATGCGGAACGGGAATGCGGCATCAACCTCATTGCGTTATTTGACCATGAGGAAATCGGAAGCCGCAGTAAGCAGGGCGCAGGTTCTATTTTGCTTCATGACATGTTACTGCGGATTTTAAAAGGAATCGGAAGAGGGGAGACTGCGGAAGCGGATCTCTATGAGAGCATGATTCTTTCTGTAGATGTGGCTCACGGACTTCATCCTAACCAGGCAGGTAAAATGGATGTGACCAACAAGCCGGTATTAGGCAGAGGTTTCTGTATTAAGGAGGCCAGCTCCCAGTCTTACGCCACAGACTGCGAGGCAATCGCCATTATTCAGCAGCTTTGTGAGCTGAAAAAAATTCCGTACCAGAAGTTTGTAAACCGGTCTGACATGGCGGGCGGCGGCACTTTAGGCTCTATTGCATCGGCGCTTCTTCCGGTAAAAACAGTAGATATCGGCATCCCACTGCTTGCGATGCATTCCGCAAGGGAGCTGATGGGAACTGCGGACCAGCAGGCGCTTACGCAGCTGGTGAAAGCATACTTTTCCCTATAGTATATGATATTTCACGTATAAAGTAACCGTACCATGTTTATAAGCATCGTATCTTGTTTTCTGTATAGTTTGATTTCATGGATACTGTATCGTCAGACATAATATCAACAATAAAGTCGATTTATCTGGCGGACGATATGCTGGCACGATTGATTTGGGCATATACAAAAAAATTGCTTTCCTATGCCCAAAACAGGAGCTTAAAACATTAGAAAAAGGCTGTTTTTTTGCCAGTTTGGGCATATACAAAAAAATTTGTTCTCTATGCCCAAAAAAAACGGAAAAACGTGGGCATAGGAGAGCAATTTTTTTGTATATGCCCAAATGACTGAAATAGAAGACTTATTTACCAAGAATTTCAATAATTTTTGGGCATAGGGAAACAATTTTTTTGTATATGCCCAAACCGCATTGAAAAACAGGGCTTTGTGTCTATTTTGCGAAATCAAACCAACATTTGTTTCGGCGTATCGCCTTCATTCTTTATAAGTTGCTTCGTTTTATAAGAATTTCACAAAGATTTCATACATAATTCACGCAACCCTATATACAAACATGGTTTTTTGTGCTAGTATCATGTAGTAATTAAAACTACATATAATAGAAAAATATAACGCATTTTACGACTTTGAATATTTGGCCGGTAATGCAGTTAAAATAAAAAAGGATAAATGATGGAGGGAGTATTATGTACAAAATCGTGATTGACAGTTGTGGAGAACTTACGAAAGAGATGAAAGAAGACGGTCGTTTCCAGACGGTATCTTTAGAGTTGGATGTGGATGGATACCGTATCCGGGATGATGAGACCTTTGACCAGCTGGATTTCCTGCGCAGAGTGAAGGAGAGTCCAAATTGCCCGAAGTCCTCCTGCCCGTCTCCCCAGGAGTATATGCAGGCGTATGAGTGCGAGGCGGATCATATTTACGTGGTAACGCTTTCCGCGAAATTGAGCGGCTCCTATGACAGCGCGATGCTGGGCAAAAAGCTTTATGAAGAGGAACATGGCACAGAAAACGGCAAAAAGATTTATGTGTTCAATTCCCGCTCTGCATCCATTGGGGAGACATTGATTGGATTGAAAGTACAGGAGTATGAGGAGGCAGGTCTGCCCTTCGAGGAGATTGTTGAGAAAACGGAAAACTACATCGATTCCCAGAACACCTTCTTTGTACTGGAAACCTTAGAAACATTGCGAAAAAATGGAAGATTGTCCAATTTGAAGGCAATTCTGGCCAGCACGCTGAATATCAAACCGGTGATGGGCGCTACCGAAGAGGGAACCATCTGTCAGCTGGATCAGTCCAGGGGAATGAACAAAGCGCTCGATAAGATGGTGCAGCACATTGTGGAAAAGACAAAAGAGTGCGAGAAACGCATTCTTGCAATTTCTCACTGCAACTGTCCGGAACGTGCAAAAATGGTAAAAGAGAAGCTGCAGAATGCGGCCAGCTTTAAAAAGATTATCATTCTGGACACCGCCGGCATCAGCAGCCTGTATGCAAGTGATGGTGGTATCATTGTAGTAGTATAAGCTCATACGCGCCGGAAGGAAGTGGAGTGCGCATCAGTCGCCCATGAAAAATCTTAACAGAGATGGGGCAGGGAGTTGCTGGAAAGGACTTGACAGAAAACGCCGGATGTGCCACAATTACAGCCTGTAAAGGGGTGTGATTGTAGCCATGAAGAAACGAACTTATGAGGAAGTTGTATCAGCAATTGAACAGAAAAGAAGATTTGGAAATCTAAGCGGTGCGGAGATTACGGGAAAAATGTTGGAAAAGCTCGGAAATCCGCAGGCTGGAATGAATTATATACATATAGCAGGGACGAATGGCAAAGGCTCCGTCTCTGCTTTTTTGTGCAGTATTTTACAGCAGGCAGGGAAAAAAGTGGGGATGTTTACCTCCCCGCACCTGATGGACTTTCGGGAGCGTATCCAGATAAATGGAGAAATGATTGGGCAAGAGGATACGGCCCGGATTGGTGGGATGCTGCTGGAACAGGATTTCGACGTATACCCCACCATGTTTGACTATTGTCTCGCGATGGCGCTGCTGTATTTTAAGGAGCAGGGATGTGACGCAGTGATCCTGGAAACAGGCCTGGGCGGAAGAATGGATTCCACCAACGCGGTAGGTGTGCCAAAGGTTACGGTCATCACCAAAATCGGTTATGACCATATGGCAATTCTTGGGGATACCTTAGAACAAATTGCAGGGGAAAAGGCAGGAATTATAAAGAAGGGCACTCGCCTGGTGGTGGAGAGTCAGAGGGAGTCAGTGCTTCAGGTGTTTTATGATGCCGCCAAGGAAGCTGGCGTGGAGCAGATTGAGGTAATTGATCCATCGGAGATCAAAGATTGCTGCTATGAGGCGGGAGAACAGATTTTTTCTTTCCGTGATTATGAAAACCTGCATATGAAAATGTTAGGCGTGCATCAATACGAAAATGCGGCTGCAGCAATTCTGGCTGCAGAGGCGTTTCTGGCAAATAAAGAAGCTGTGAAAAGATATATTCGCAATGGTATTGCTGAGACAAATTGGCCCGGGCGCATGGAAATTTTGCGGGAAAAACCGTTTTTGATGGTAGATGGCGCTCACAACAGCAATGGTGTGGCCGCATTGGCGGAGAGTCTGCGGGCTCTCTTTCCCGGAGAAAAATTTCATTTTATTATGGGGGTCATGGCGGACAAGGATTATGACAGGATGATAGAGGAACTGCTGCCTCTGGCAATTGATTTTAGGACAGTGACGGCCAAAAGCAGCCGCGCATTAGTGGCGGAGAAACTGGCGGAATGTATCCGCGCAAAGGGGATTTTGGCAGAATGCTGTGAAGACCTGCCGGAAGTTTTGTGCCCGGAAAACAGTAGTACAGTTCATAAGACGGTGGTGTTCGGCTCACTATATTTTGTAGGGGAAGTAAAGGAATTTTTTTCGGAATGAAATATTTCGTAATGGCAGGATTGTGAAAAAAATATTGTTTACCAACATTTTTCAAATGATTACAGAATCGTTATAGAATGATTACAGAATCGTGGGATTGTGGCAAAATTAATACATTTTCTTGAATTTTGCTTAATAGATGACCATTTTAAATTATTTCCTTTATAATAAAATTTATGGAGCAAAAAAGGAACCGGTGTGTTGGCGCGAAGCGATTTTCATGGCTGGATGCTCGTAACAGTGAGGGCATCTGAACTGTTACTTTAACCAAGATAAATGGTCAGTACAACGGAAGATTACATAGTAATAGAAAGAGTTTGGAAAATGGTATTTAGCAGTTTTGAATTTTTATTTCGGTTCTTACCGATTTTTTTTATCATATATTATTTTACCTCGAAAAAATATAAAAATGTGGCGTTATTTGCGGGCAGCATTGCTTTTTACACCGTAGGAGAAGCAGAATATGTGCTGCTTTTATTGCTGTGCGTGTTTATCAACTATTTTATGGGCCAGGTAATGTACCGGTGGCCCGGCGAGAAACGTGGCCTGTGGCAGAAAACAATTCTTGCACTGGCGCTTGGCTATGATTTTGGAATTTTATTTTTCTTTAAATATAGCGGACTTTCTGCAACGCTGCCGCTGGGCATCAGTTTTTATACCTTCCAGATTGCGGCGTATATGATTGACGTTTACCGGGAAAAAATTCCGGCAGAGAAATCCTTTGTGAATCTGGGGACCTATCTGACGATGTTTCCACAGTTGATTGCAGGTCCGATTATCAATTACGCGGATGTGCGGGAACGGTTAATAGAGCGCAGTGTAACGCCGGAGCAGTTCGAGGACGGCTTAAAGACATTGATTCTCGGCCTTGGGGCGAAGGTGATTGTAGCAGATCGGATCGGCATGCTGTGGAAAAATATCCAGTCCATTGGTTTTGCCAGTATTTCCACCCCGCTGGCATGGATGGGAGCGTTTGCCTATTCTATCGAACTTTATTTTGACTTTGCAGGCTATTCTATGATGGCTCGTGGACTGGGGCGGATGCTGGGCTTTGAGATACCGGTAAACTTCCGGCATCCCTATATTTCTAAGTCGGTGACAGAGTTTTGGCGGAGATGGCATATCACACTGGGAAAATGGTTTCGTGAATATGTGTATATTCCTCTGGGAGGAAATCGCAAGGGAAAGCTGCGGACCTTTTTCAATTTGTTCGTGGTGTGGAGTCTGACGGCGCTTTGGCACGGCGCAGGGTATAATTATCTGATCTGGGGAGCGTCGCTTCTATTTCTTTTAGGTGTGGAAAAACTGTTTTTACTGCCTTATCTGGATAGAAGCCGGGTGCTCTGCCATGCGTATCTGTTGTTTGTGGTTCCGCTGACCTGGGTGGCTTTTGCGGTGACAGATGTACAGCAGCTGGGTATTTATTATACCAGAATGTTTCCTTTCCTGCCTCAGAGTGGCGGGATTGTAAATCAGCAGGATTATGTCAAGTATCTTGGAGATTTCTGGCCGTTGTTTTTGCTTGGAATTTTGTTCTCCACGCCGATTCCTTACAGGATTTATCGGGCGGTGAAGAAAAGCTGGCTGGGAAGCATTGCGGTTGCCGTTATTTTGGCGCTGAGTATGTATTACTTGGCGGTTTCCACCAACAATCCGTTTATGTATTTTAATTTTTAAGGTGGGTGAGGTAAAGAAGTGAAAAGGATCATGCGCTGCAGAGTGACGATTTTCCTGCTTGTGGGGTGGGTGTCGCTTTCTGTAGTTGGATATTTGGGAAAAGACAGTATATATAAAAAATATGCCCATGATGTGCAGACGACCCCTTATTTTGTGTTGGTGCTTGAGGGAATCCATGATGGTATTTATCCCTGGAGCAGCGAAGATGCTGATTTTTGGGAGGACTGGAGTACAACCTCGGGCGACACGCCGGAAGGCGGCATACCGTCAGACGGTACGGAAAGCATAGGCGTTCCGGAAAGCCTGGCGGGTACGGAATTGCCGGGCGGCACGGAATCGTTGACTGGTACGGAAACACTGGTTGGCACGGGGGCAGAAATGACCGGGACGGAAGAGAATTCCGGCGGAACGGAAGCTTTGCAGCCTCGGGAGTTTGTCACAGTGGATGAGAGTTATTTTGACGATGCAGTATTTATCGGGGATTCCCGGACTGTCGGGCTGCATGATTACAGTGGGCTTGACAAGGCGACCTTTTATGCCACGGTTGGGCTCAACGTTTATGATATGTGGACAGAAAAATTCTGTGAGGTGGAAGGAAAGAAGGTAACGCTGGAGGAGGCACTGTCTGCCCAGCAGTTTAAAAAGGTATATTTTCAGATTGGAATCAACGAGATGGGGCGGGGAACCCTGGATAGCTTTATACAGGCTTACAGCGCTTCGGTGGAAAAATTTAAGCAGCTGCAGCCGGATGCAATTATTTATGTACAGGGAATTATGCGGGTTGCCAGGGAAAAATCTGAAACCGACAAGATTTTTAATAATCCGGGCATCAATGCGCGAAATGAGAAGATTGCCCAGTTGGCGGATGGGCAGACTGTGTTTTATATTGATGTCAACGAGGTGGTTTGTGACGAGCAGGGCAATTTGAAAGAGGAACTGACTTTTGACCAGCTGCATCTTTTGGGTTCTAAATATGATATTTGGGTGGAGTTTCTTAAGTCTAAGGGAATTGAGATGGAGGATCGTATACCCGACAGCCAGGCTGAGGATAAAAGCGAGTTGGAGGAAAGCACGTCTGATAGCCAGACAGCTGAGCGATTCAGGTAATGCCTGCGCTTGTAAACAGTGCAGGTTTTTAGAGAAAGCTTGTCTGTACGATTACGGATTGCTATACTGTTCTTATGAGAAGATTAAGCAGGCTATGGTGTGTGGAAGTGTGTGAAGCGTATTTTTGTTTGACAAATGATGTCCCGGAAAAATAATGGTTCGTTGTCATATTTTGCAGCAGACGGGACATACTACACACCAAAGCTAGGTATAGGCGAAAGGAGAATAAAGATGTCACTGGTAATTAAAATTACAGATGTGCACGCAAGACAAATCCTGGATTCCAGAGGAAATCCCACTGTTGAGGTGGAGGTTACCGCAGAGACAGAGACCACAGGAAAAAAGATTACGGCAAGGGAATCCGTTCCTTCCGGTGCAAGCACTGGTAAATTTGAAGCAATAGAACTGCGGGATGGCGATACGGCATATTTCGGACTGGGTGTCGGAAAAGTCGTGGATCATGTAAATACAAAAATCAAAGAGGCTCTGGTGGGCATAAATGTGTTAGAGCAGGGCAAAATTGACCGCACCATGGTACAGCTGGACGGAACAGACAACAAAGGCAACCTGGGAGCAAACGCGATCTTAGGTGTTTCCATGGCCTGTGCAAAGACCGCGGCAAAGGCGCTTGATATGCCGCTTTACCGTTATCTGGGCGGCGTAAATGCAAAGGAATTGCCGGTGCCCATGATGAATGTCATCAACGGCGGTGTTCATGCAAAGAATTCGCTGGATTTCCAGGAATTTATGATCATGCCGGTGGGAGCAAAGACGTTTCACGATGCCCTTCGTATGGGCGCGGAAGTCTACCATTTCCTGCGGCAGATTTTGAATAAGGAGGGCCTTGGCACTGCGGTTGGCGACGAGGGTGGTTTTGCACCGGATTTTAAGGATGCAAAAGAAGTGTTCACCTATCTGGGCCGTGCAGTGGAAAAGGCAGGATACAAGGTTGGCGAGGATGTGGTATATGCCATGGATGCTGCTTCCAGTGAACTCTTTGATGAGGAAAACGGCATGTATGTATTTCCCGGGGAGACAAGGAGCAAACAGGGCGAAGTATCCTGTGAATCCTGTGAAACAGACGGGGAGGCTTCCGCGAAGGATGGCAATCCGAACAGCATTATGCGAAGTGCAGATGATATGATTGCTCTTTACGAGG
>JAGASC010000050.1 GCA_017621905.1 Roseburia sp. | reverse complement strand
TGCGCAAAATGTAGTGATCAACACAATCAATAATTAGTTACTGTTCAATCTGTTCCAGTAACGCTTGATTTCCCCATTCCAATTCGCTTCGCGAAGGGGAATGGGGAAATCAACGCCTGGATCGTTTTCTTACACAGCCCGACAGCAAGTGTCTGGCTGCTGTGTGAACAGTAACCAGACCTGAGTGAACAGTAACCAGCCAACAACTTAACAATGCAAAACACCCCAGAAACTATTCATTTCTGAGGTGTTAATTATTTCATATCTTATTTTATGATCACATCATGTCACTCTGCCTTACAGCAAGGCAGTCGGTTAAAACAACTTATCGTCATTCGGCCAGGGTTTGATTACATCATTCCCATTCCGCCGCCTGCACCGCCTGCCGGCATTGCCGGAGCTGGCTCTTTGATGTTTGCAACTACAGACTCTGTGGTCAGGAATGTGGATGCAACAGAGGTTGCATTCTGTAATGCACTTCTGGTTACTTTTACCGGATCAAGGATTCCGCTTGCTACCATGTCTACGTATTCCTCGGTAGCTGCATTGAAGCCGATACCCTCTTCTGCTTCTTTTACCTTGTTGATGATCACTGCGCCTTCCAGTCCTGCGTTTGCTGCGATATAGTATAATGGAGCTTCCAGTGCCTTTAATACAACCTTTGCACCTGTCTTCTCATCGCCTTCCAAAGTATCTGCCAGTGCAGTTACTGCCTTGGTTGCATGGATGTATGCAGAACCACCACCTGCGATGATTCCTTCTTCCACTGCTGCTCTGGTTGCGTTTAAAGCATCCTCCATACGAAGTTTTGCTTCTTTCATCTCTGTCTCGGTTGCTGCACCTACGCGGATCACAGCTACGCCGCCTGCCAGTTTTGCAAGTCTCTCCTGTAATTTTTCTCTGTCAAAGTCAGAAGTAGTCTCCTCAATCTGGGAACGAATCTGGTTTACTCTGCTTGCGATGGCTGCCTTGTCGCCTGCGCCGTCTACGATTACAGTGTTCTCTTTCTGAACCTTTACGGATCTTGCACGACCAAGGTCTGCTAAAGTAGTATCTTTCAGTTCAAGACCAACTTCAGAGCTGATGACCTTGCCGCCGGTTAAGATTGCAATATCTTCAAGCATTGCTTTTCTTCTGTCGCCATAGCCCGGAGCTTTTACTGCTACTACGTTGAAGGTTCCACGCAATTTATTTACGATCAATGTGGTGAGTGCTTCACCCTCGATATCCTCTGCGATAATCAGAAGTCTCGCGCCGCTCTGTACCACCTGCTCTAAGAGTGGAAGAATCTCCTGGATATTGCTGATCTTCTTGTCTGTGATTAAGATGTATGGATCGTCAAGCACTGCTTCCATTTTATCCATATCGGTGCACATATATGCGGAAATATAACCGCGGTCGAACTGCATACCTTCTACCAAGTCAAGTTCGGTCTGCATGGTCTTAGACTCCTCGATGGTGATAACGCCGTCGTTGGAAACCTTCTCCATTGCATCTGCTACCATGTTGCCAACTTCCTCATCGCCTGCGGAAATTGCTGCAACTTTTGCGATCTGGTCTTTGCCGCTTACTTTGTCAGACATTGCAAGAATTGCCTCTACTGCTTTGTCAGTCGCTTTCTTCATACCGCGGCGAAGGATGATTGGGTTTGCTCCTGCTTCCAGGTTCTTCATACCTTCCTGAATCATTGCCTGTGCCAATACGGTAGCGGTTGTGGTACCATCTCCGGCTACATCGTTGGTCTTGGTCGCAACTTCTTTTACCAGCTGTGCTCCCATGTTCTCGAAAGCATCCTCGAGCTCGATTTCTTTTGCAATGGTAACACCGTCGTTTGTGATTAATGGAGCTCCGAAGGTTTTATCCAGTACTACGTTTCTTCCTTTCGGTCCAAGTGTTACTCTTACTGTGTTTGCCAATTTGTCAACGCCGGCACCAAGTGCTGCTCTGGCTTCTGTTCCGTATTTGATTTCCTTTGCCATGATGATCTACCTCTTTCTTTTTTCACTATATTTTTTTACTCAACAACTGCAAGAATGTCGTTCTGTTTTACGATAATGTATTCTTCGCCGTCTAATTTTACTTCTGTTCCTGCGTATTTGGAATAGATTACTTTCTGTCCTTCTTTTACCTGCATGGTCACTTCTTTGCCGTCTACCATTCCGCCAGGTCCTACTGCGATTACTTCAGCCTCCTGGGGTTTCTCCTGTGCACTGCTGGTCAGGATGATTCCGGACTTGGTGGTCTCCTCTGCTGCACACTGTTTTAACACTACTCTGTCGCTTAATGGTACTAATTTCATGTTGTTTGCCTCCTACTTATTTATATTCTGTTTTTTCTTTCGGGTAACAATAGAAAGTACGCTCTGCGAACTTTCTATTGTTATGAATTATTAGCACTCATTTGATTCGAGTGCTAACCGATGGTCATATAATATGTTTTTACAAAAAAAACTGCAACTAAATATATTCCCATTTACGAATATATATTCCCATTTTTTCTCACTTTTTCTTTTATTTTCTCTTTTTTTTATATATTCTTCTTTTTCTTTTGATTTAATATTTTTTTTAGAAACATTTGGAAACGCTCTATTTCCGCCGCTGTTTCGTCAGCTGTTTTTTTACAGTATCGTTTCCGGCTCTCCACAAAAGCTTTATCGCGCGGGAAAAAAGCTTCTGGGTCTCCTCCGGCAGTTTGGTGCTTGCCTTCAGAATATCCTGTAATTTTTTCCATTTACTGTGATAGAAATCATCCACGGTTTTGATCTTGGCTTCCTCCAACAGCGAAAATGCGGATTCCACAATCTGCTGCCGTTCCTCTCCGTCCAGCTGATAGAGCCATTTTTTCATTGCCTCATCCACCAAAACACTCTGGACCGCTACATGCTCTGCCCGCACGAAAGCCGGGCCAAATACTTCCCAGGACATAGCATCGTGCTGCTGAATGCCGCTCTCTGAGCTTTTTACCACTTCGCATCTTCCCTGGTGCTCTAAGAGCATGCCTATGATGGAGGATTCCGGCAGAATCGTCCTGATTTTGGAAATCATGCGCCGGTATGCAAGACTTTCTATCATTTCCCGGTTAAAACCGGGACCGTCATTGGAAAAAACCCGTAGGATTTTCATTTGAATCCAGGGCTCACATTTTACAGCGGCATAAACAGACAGATTGCCTCCTTTGGAATGACCGCCGATACGAATATTTTCCTGGTCACGCTTTACGACGCGGTTTAAATATTCTACCGCCTTGTGCTGCCCAGGTGTTTCCGCCAAATAGCCCATGTTAAAATTTTCACGCCATCCCACAATGGTATCGTCTGTTCCGCTGAAAGCTATATAGCTGCTGCCATCCTCTAAGGTCACCAGTACGACAGAAAACTGAGATTGCTCCTCATCGCTGATGTCATTGACGTATTTGGAAAGAAGGGCATTCCCGAATCGCTTTGTCTCTGCCATCTTGCGCATAACAAAGGGTGCGGATTTGGTCATAGAGACTTTGGCGAGAATTTCCTCCTCACTATGGCTCTTCCAGAAAAGTCCGGACGCCTCGGCCAAAGTAATCGTATCTTCGCTCTCCGGCCCAGGGACAATATCATCCAACTCTACATAAGCCAGCAGCGCCAGTATCAGGTTGTCCACTTCGTTAAATCCAGACGCTGTAAAGGACAGGTCTCCACGCCAGTCCAGGTAATCCATAATGTTTGCCATAGTATTTTCCTTCTCCTTTCTTCCGTCCCGTTTCCTGTCGTACAGTTGCGTTTTTCATGAACTGTTACGTTAAATCAGACCGTAATGCAGCAGGCCATTTTTTATTCCATCTTCCATGATATGTGCCGTCACATATTCTGCCGCCTGCTTTGCCTCTCTGGTACCATTGCCCATAGCAATACCGTGTGCAACGAAATTCAGCATTTCCAGATCATTGGCACTGTCACCAAAGGCATAGGTGTTTTCCAGCGGGATATCCAGCAGTTCACAGATTTTAGCGATTCCGGTAGCCTTAGAATGTCCCTTCGGCATGATTTCTAACAGCCAGTCATTGTGGGGAATGACTGCAAATATTTCCTCAAATTCCTCTGCCACTGCATCTACGGGAGCCCCCTTTAAATCCACGCTGAGTTTGTTGGCCTCGATACATTTCGTCCCTGTAATACACTTAATAGCTGTTCCCAGTTCCCGGCGAAGATATACCACATATGGGTCATCCCGAAAATCTTCATCATCCACATAAAGGTATTTCGGCCCCTCAAATATATCCAGAAGATTATATTTTTTCACGATGGAAAGTGCCTTCTCCACCTCTTCTGCTGTCATCAGCTGCTCATAAAGGAGTTCCCCTCTATGCTCAACATGCGCCCCACAGGCCGCCACCACGCCGTCAAAACCAATTCCCAGCAACTCACGGTTGCAGATATTTGCACGGCTCCTGCCGCTGCAAATAAAAGCATAATTGCCTTTTTCCCGCAGGGCCGCAATCGCTGTTATCGTACTCTCCGGTATCTGCATATGTTCATTCCAAAGTGTACCATCTATATCAAAAAATACTGCGTTTTTCATTCGAATATATTGTGTCCTTTCGTATGATTATCTTATTTTATCAAATTTTTCTACCTGAGAAAAGGGGCTTTTACGTAAAAAAACCGCTGTACCTGAAAGTACAACAGCTAGCAAATTTCAGACTTTAGCCAATACCGCAGCTCAGGAGGGTCATATGTTCTATGAAAGACCCTTGAACGACGTCGGCACTTAGCGAGGTATTTTCGAGCTTAGTGTCCGCTACGTCGTCCACGGAGCGAGAGCGCGTCTTTCATAGAACATATGACCCTCCTGAGCGGAAACAGCCAATATCTTCAAATTTATAAACTTTTAGTCGCGATGCATGGAAATGCTTTCCATGTCATAATTACCCAGGTTCTCGTGAATTCCTCTTGCATCTGCCTGACCAATCAGGGTATCGCGGTTCTTCTTGGAAGAGAACTGGTCGTTGAAAGCACTTGGACCACCGACACAACCGCCATCACATACCATTCCCTCGATGAAGTCTTCCGGTAATCTTGCTGCTTTTAACAGAAGAAGTGCTTTCTTACATTCCGCAGCTCCGTTTGCCTTGCATACGGTAGCATTGATTTCATCTCCGGACTCCTTCAGGCTCTGAAGCACTGCTGCGGTAACTCCGCCGGAGTTTGCAAAACGCTTGCCGTAAACGGAACCGATCTGGTCTGTGTTCTCGCATGGCTGCAATACCACATTCTTTGCCTTCATGATGGCACGGATTTCACTGTAGGTCAGCACATAGTCTGCATTTCCCGGAATCTTCTGGTCTACCACTTCTGATTTCTTTGCCAGACATGGTCCGATAAATACGGTAACTGCCTCCGGATCTTTTGCCTTAATCAAACGTGATACCGCACACATCGGGGAAACGGTGGTGGATACACAGTCTGCCAGCTGCGGATAGTGGAGACGAACCATATTTACAAATGCCGGACAGCAGGAAGTCACTTTCTTTTTGCCGTCTTTGTAAGCCTCTGCCCATTCCTCTGCCTCATAAGCTGCAGTCATATCTCCGCCAAGTGACACGTCATAGAAATCGGTAAAGCCCAGTTCTAACATTGCTTTTTTCCAGCTCGCCATGGTAATATCCTCACCGAACTGTCCCTCAGTCGCCGGTGCTGCCATTGCATAGACATGCTTGCCGGATTTTAATGCATTGATGACATCCACAATAAAGGTCTTGGATGCGATTGCTCCGAAAGGACAGCTGTGGATACATTTTCCACAACGGATACATTTACTTTTATCGATTACGGAAATGCCATGCTCATCATATGTAATTGCATTGACCGGACAGCTGAACTTACACGGTCTCTTCAAATGTGCAATTGCATTATAAGGGCATGCCTGCGCACATTTTCCACACTCCTTACATTTGGACGGATCGATGTGGGAACGTGTACGTCCCGGCTCAATGGCACCGAATTTACATGCATTGATACATGCTTTTCCCATACAATTCTGACAGTTTTCTGTTACGGTATAACTGGAAATCGGACAGTCTTCGCAGGCGGAACTGATAACCTGGATTATATTTCCGTCGTCCACCGGACCCGGTGCCTTTCCTTCTGCCAGACGAACTCTCTGACGGATGATTTCTCTTTCTCTATAAATACAGCAACGAAACTGCGGTGTCGGTCCCGGAATCAACTCCAGCGCGATATGGTCTCTCTTGGAATCCAGCTCGTCGGCAAATGCCAGCTTTGCTACTTCATAGAGCACGTCATGTTTAATTTTGATTACATTCTCATCAGCGTACATCGTATTTTACCTCGCTCTTTTCTCTTTGATCATTCCTAACTATTCAGTCCTGCCTTTCTGTTCCGAATAATTATGTTAATTTTTTAACAACCATCGAAATCATTATATATAATCCATCTGGAATTTCAAGAGGTCGGCTTGTTTTTATTAAAGTACATATGATGAAAAACAGAGAAAAGCGGCTCATGTTTTTCAAAAAAAACAAAGAAACGCTTAATCCTGTTCTAAACAGTTAGAAATTTACATTGCTAACATATCATCGCAGATTCCCATGGTAGATTTTCGGTGGGACACCAAAAGAATTGTCTTATCTGCTTTTTCTTCTTTCAGGCTTTTTAGAATGATTCCCTCATTTAAGCTGTCGATGTTGCTGGTGGGCTCATCCAAAAAGATCATGCTGCTGTCATGCAAAAATGCTCTGGCAATCCCGATCCGCTGTTTTTCTCCCCCGGAAACAGAATCCCCGAGTTCTGCCAGTTTTGTGTCATATCCGTCAGGAAGAGTCATAATAAAATCGTGAATGGACGCCTTTTGGGCCGCTGCTACTACTTCCTCCCTGGTGGCATCCGCTTTCGCCACCTTAATGTTATTCTCGATGGTATCGTGGAATAAAAAGGTCTCCTGGGTCACATAGGAAATTTTGCTGCGAAGCGTTCCGGTATTCACATGATTTACATTTTCTTTTCCATAAAAAATACTGCCGTCTTTGGTTTCATAAAAGCGCATCAAGAGCTTGAGTAATGTGGACTTGCCGCAGCCGCTCTTTCCGAGGATGCCGTGGATACCGTTTTCCGTAAAGGCAGCGTTAAAATCATGCAGGACTCCTTTTTTTCCACCTTTTTGTTTTTCTTCCCCGTCTGATTTGAAATCTGTTTTTCCATCTGATGTTTCCTCGCCTGGATTTTTCTTTGCCGGGCTGATGTTTTCCTGATAGGAAAAACTAACCTGCTCACAGCGTATTTCCTCTCCGCAGGAAGCAGCTCCCTTTGTCACGTCCTCCACCACCGGTTCTTCCTCCAAGAGATTAAGGACACGGTTTCCACTGGCCAGGGTATGGTTAAGATTGTTGGACAGTGCAGATAATGCTGCCGTAGGACCAAAGGAACTCATCATGGCGATCACTGCAATTACTGCCTGATATCCTGCTATTTCCCCACTCATTGCCAGTTTTCCGGCCAAAATTGCCATCGCGATACCTGCCAGAAGTATGACGCCGTCTGTGACGATTCGCTGGGTGTTCTCGTCTTCTTTCATTTTCCAGTTGATTTCCTCCAGATGGGTGGTTCGCTCCTTCATATTGGAAGATCGATTGTCTTTCTGCTGATATTGCAGTGTTTCTTCCAATCCATACAGATTGTCCAACACACAGGTGTTCAAATCCCCGAAGGCATTCCGGTACTGCTGTCCGTTTGTGCTGCCGCGTTTTCCATTTACCAGCGGAATTACAAGTCCCACTACAAGATAAAACCCTGCTGCCACAAAGCCAAGACCCGGGTGTACATTCCCGATAAATACTGACATCACCACCGAGGTAATCACCGCAATGGCAATGGGTGAAATAGTGTGTGCATAAAATACCTCCAGAAGTTCAATGTCG
>JAGASC010000049.1 GCA_017621905.1 Roseburia sp. | reverse complement strand
AGTACAATTCTCCGCCCAGCATGATTGCAAGGACACAGTCTTTGGGAAGATGCTCCCGGATGTACTTCAGATTTTCAACCACCTGTTCCGGAGTATTTCTTCCCAGGAACTCATACTTCTGCGCAAAATTCTCCAGGACTTCTCTGGTAAAACGGTATCCTGAGGTATGATACGCACCGGAGAGGAGTCCCGGCCAACTGGCAGGATCCGTGATGGGATGCAGATACTCCAAAAACGCCAGTCGTTCCCCAGTATCTTTTCTCCGATAAACGCCTAAATTCGCGTCCTGCAGAATGCTGATAAACACCACCCGGTAGTCACGGCGGTATATGTTGTCACAGTACATCCCCGGGTCCGTAAAGGGGACTTCTGATAAAACACGCTGCTTTTCTTCCTCTGACAGCCGCAGGGCCTCCACGATATGGGTGGTGTGGCCGGTGGATTCGATCACCAGTCCACTGTCAGTGGTATAAGTGAACTCCGTATCAAACAGTTCCGTCTGGGCAATGTAGGGATAGACTTGAAACAAGTCACAGGGCCCCTTTACCAAAACTGTGTGAGGGCGCAGGCCCTGGATGCTCATTTTTTCCGCGGGAGATGCCACTCCCTCACGGTTGATCCACTTAGGAGCCTGCTCTGCGGAAAGGTCGCTGACCACTTCCCCTACCGTATGGAGCTCCGGCCTTCCAAGTAAATGATAAACATACTGCTCAACTCCCATGCCCAGCGTACGGCAGGAAAACACAAAGTGCAGCAGCCTCTTTTCCTTGAGCGCATAAAAACCAACAATGCCATAATCGCCAAACCGGTCTTGGACAGAAACATATCCGCAGGATACGCTCTCATCCGCAAAAAGGGCACGCAGATCTTCCGCCGTACTGCGGAGCTTTGTAAAATTCAGCTGGTTAGAGCGCAGGATCAAATCGTGGATGCGGTCCAAGTGTTCCATGCAGTCATGGCCAATCTGTACTTTGATATTACTTTGATAGAGAAAATCCTCGTTAGAGGTGAATGTCTCCCTGGCTTGATGCTTTTCCTCCAGAACGCGGTATTGGCCCAAACGCTGATGGGTGGGGTCTTTCTTCTCCGCCGCCGCGGAATCTGCCGCCAAACGTGTAAGCAGCTCCGGTCCTCCCGTCATGATACCAGGACAAACGTGCTCCGCCTCTCCAAGGTTCGAAGGATTGTCGTCCAAAAACAGCACATTTTCCGGCCGCAGCTGCATGTCAGTAATTAGACGCTTCAGCCGCTCTCCTTTTGGCTGCCAATTAATGGAGGGAAACACAAACCAGGCAGCCAGATGTTGCTCTTTCAAATACTGCGTAACCTGGGCGGAATCGTTTTTGCTGCAAATAGAATTGACGATGCCAATATCCGTTAGGGTCTTCAAAAGCGCACGATTTTCCTCTGGAATCTCTACGGTTTCCTCGGAAATCGTCCCTTGCCAGAACGTATCATCCAGGTCCCATACCACCAATTTGATTTTATCAAACTGATACATTTCTATTTCCGCCTTGCTCCACTCCGCACGAATTTTGAAACATCAAAAGGCTTTCCATCCGCCTCATTGAACCACCGGACAAAGTCAAAGTAACGCTCATATTCCCGCCCATCGTTCCAATAAGATTGAGTCAAAATATTCCCCACTTCTCCATCCCTGCAGTATTTTTTAATCTGCACCGTATAGTAAATATTTGAATAGTTGTTTGCAGTAAAAATTACCAGTCCTCTAGCATAAATCGCCCCCAGTTGCCGCATTTCTTTCTCGGTCAAGCCGTCTCTCTCCATCAAGAACACAAACAGATTCTCTCGATTGATTCGCTCTGTCCGTTCTTTCCATTTTCGCTCCGCTTCCTCTTGCGTGTGGTAATGTGTAAAATGGATCGTCAGATCTCCCAGATGGGCGCAAGGACACGTATATTCCGGATGCTTAAAAAACTCCAGTTCCCGGTTCAAGTACTGGTCCATGTTCAAAACAAATTTTGCAAAATCTGTCTGCGTCATCATCAAATTCACTGTTGGAGATTGAAACCGCAGTCCCAAATCATGAAATAAAATGCCACCGATGCAGTTGGGACACAGGAATGTCGCGCCTGTATTAACAAGCCTGCTGCGCATCTGCTTTCTTCTATGCGCAGCAACTGGATTCTTTTCAGACAGCAGATATTTTATGGTCTCTTTTGTATTCATACAGTATCTCCCACCAATTTCGTCAGCATTTCTTCCACAGCGCCAACCGTTTCCAGCGTGCTGAAATTCCGCCCCCGCAAGGCGGCCATTTCCCGGTAATGGGCCAGCAGCGCCGGGTCATCCAGTAAACGCTTGACTCCCTCGTACAGTGCCGCCTCATCGTTTTCCGTGACAAGCCCGTACTCGTTATGCTCTCCCAGCAGCTCTTTCATACCTGAGACCTCCACGGTGCACACCGGGGTCCCCACGATCAGCGCCTCCGTGGCGGCGGTGGAAAAGCCCTCCGCATGGCTGGCGCAGACAAACAGGCTACACTTGGCCACGTATTTGTAGGGGTTCGTATCATAGCCCAGCAGTGTGACAGCGTCTGACAGGGAATTTTCGGCGATATACCGCTCCAGCTCCTGCTGGAGTGGGCCGACGCCCAGAATATACAGGTGGACCGGATAACCCTCCGACCGCAGGCGCTTCATGACCCGCAGCAGCCGGTCATAGCCCTTGGAAGCCTTCAAAGTCCCCACTGCCGCCAGGCGGACCGCGCCGTTCTCCGCCAGACGGGGCGCCTCCACCGCCGCTTCCCGCAAGATCTTGTCGGACTCCACCGTATTGTAAATCACTTGGCAGGGCTTTTGAACATCCAAGATGCGGCAAAAATCATCATAGACATACCGGGAGACGCAGACCGTCTGGTCAAAGCGGCCATAGCAAGCCCTGGCCTCCGCCTCGCTGCGGAAGGAACCCGCCAGCTTCTCCATGGTGTGCTGCTCCACATGAATCCAGGACACCAGCTTCGTTCCCTTCTCCCGGCAGCCGCTGATGACCCGGGCGGAGGGTCCCTCCAAATAAGACACCTCAATGTCATACTGCTCCTTCACGCAGAGGGCGTGGAGCTGTTCCGGCGTCAGCAGCTTCATAAGCTTGCTGTTTCCAGGAACCTCTCTGGGAAACACCGCGTGAAAGTGAACATCAGGCGCCAGAAACTGTTCGTTCACGCCGCCGCCGAACAGCACTGTCACGGAAATATCAAATTTTGAACGGTCCAGATGGTTGACCAGGTTCACCAGCACCTTTTCAGCGCCGCCCTGGCCAAGGTCGTGTATTAAGAAGAGAAGCTTTTTCATAGTTGCTACCCTATCGTTCAGTTGATAAAAGATTCCGGCTTATCGGAGCAATACTTTCCGCAAAGCGATTTTTACCTTTGCAGGAAAAAGCCAAGACAGGATCGGCTTTAAGCAAAATACCTTATACCAGACCGGTAGTCCCACCATGTCGCACCCATACCAGATAATATAAGACGCATGCAGCATATACTTCAGCTTTCTTCTCTGATAGGCTGCGCTGTCCATTCGCACCAAATACAAAACTTCCGGGATATTCACCCCCCGATAACCTTTGGCAAAAAAGCGATACCAAAGGTCCACGTCTTCCGTGCGGACGGTATGCCTGGAAATGCAATACCCACCCAGTGCTTTCATAACAGAAGTGCGGACCATAATCGTAGCATGCGCAAACGGGGTGCCTTTCGGCAAATCATATTTGGTAGGGTTTTCCTTTGTTTCAATAACATGGAGTAATTTTTCGCCACTAAAAGCCTGCATAAAAGTACCCACCAAATCACAATCCTGGTGCGAATCCAGATATTCCACTTGACGCTCCAGTCTGTTGGGAACAGATTTATCATCACAGTCCATCCGGGCGATATATTCTCCACGCACACGCTCCAAACAGTCATTCAGCGAAGAAGCCAAGCCTTTATTTATGTTATGGTCGATTACTCGAATGCGGGAGTCTTTTGAGGCATATTCTTTCAAAATCGCACCCGTATCATCTGTGGAGGCATCGTTGCACACGACCAGTTCCCAATTTTGATAAGTCTGCGCAAGGATGGAATTCATGGCTTCACGGAGAAATATCCCTCCATTGTACACGCCCATGATAATCGATACCAAGGTTCTGTTCTCTTTCACGATTTCTCTCCCAACGCTTCATAGTATTCGCACAGTTTTTTCGCGTTTTCGCAAATATCAAAGCCCTTTTCCCGCATATACGACGCATATACAGAGCGAGACTCATCATTTACTCCTGCGTTCAAAATTTCCTCCGCCCATTCATCCAAACAATCATCTAAACTTAAAAAAGAGACATTTCCCGTTACATCGCATTCACCCGGAACATTTTTGGATACAACCGCTTTCAAACCACTTGCTTGGGCCTCCACCAGGACAAATGGGAATCCCTCATATATAGAGGGCAGGACAAACACATCGCCCCCTTGCAACAACTCATTTACATCGCGACGTGTTTCCAAAAACAGAATATTTTTTTGCAGTTCAAGCCTTTCGGCCTCTTGTCGGATGTCATCAAGCAAGCTGCCAACGCCAACACACATCAACAGACTGTCCGGATTTTTCCCCGTCACCTTTTTGAGTACTTGCAACAAAAACTTATGGTTTTTTTGGGATTCAAACCGCCCTACATGCACCATAACAAATTTATCCTGCAGCCCCAGAGAATCCCGTACACGCTCTCTGATTGCAGGTTTAAATTGAAACCTGTCACATTCAATGGCATTACTGATGATCTGAAAATCCTGCCGTCCGAACAGCCATTCTCCCGCTGCCCGCGAGCAGGCCAATCTCTCGCAGTCGATTTTCAAAACAGCGTTGCAAATTTTATGCAGCATCATATTTCCGGCCTGGTTATTGTGGGAATGCAGAATCAGATGGTTGGCTCCGCCTTGTCTGGCTGCCCGGAGGTCAAAATAGCCAAACGCACTTCCGGTATGCCGGTGTACAATTGTATACCTGTTGTCCCGAACAATTTGCGCAATGCTCATATAATTTTTGAGCGGATTTTTCTTTAATGGGTATGCATGGTGTATTTTTCCGCCCAGTGCTTTGATCTCTTCGTCAAAATATCCCGCACTGTCCACGGAGACCAAAAAATCAAACTGCACTCTCTGACGGTCTATATGGTGATAATAATCCATGACGAAATGCTCAATGCCGCCATTCGCCATTTCATGAAATATATGTAAGACTCTAATCATGAATCTCTTCCTTGTGATACAAATATTACTAAACCAACTCCATGATAAACTGCCCTAGACTGATTGCCGCATAGTCAGAGCCAAATGACTTAGATATGCCAAACTCATACAAAAAATAGACAAAATACAATAGAACTGCCATAACAGAAACAAGGCGTATTGATTGCTGAGTAAAAAGCTTTCTAATCATCCAAGGTAGGGCCACTGCAGTCGCAACCTCAAAATAAGCTGCCATGCGACCATAGAGATTTGCTCCTTCGATCAGTCCAATTGACAAAATAAATGCGCTAACTATACTCATATTTACAAACAGCCGTTCGTACCTTGTAGAATCTGTGAAAAGTTGTCTATTAAATATCAGTGCCAGCAATGCTGGAATCCAATACACCAGTACGCGCAAAACATTTATTTGATGTCCATCAAACACCTCCCCCTCATCTACCAAAGCGCCAATAGATTGCGCATATGCCATAAAAGCGCCAAAGGTAATTTTGTATGTTGCCATGGACAGAACTGTCAAAGCCAATAATGCCCAGATTGTTTTGCCCCAAGGTTTTTCAAACAAAAATGGAATAATCGCAAACATAAATGCATGTGTATGGAATAAAACGGCAATAAAAACGAGCAAATAAAATCTACCGTACTGTTTTTTCTCAGCATATGGAATACTCATAATCAAAAAAAACATCGAAAAGCACTGTTTTAGAGCCGCTATGTACATGACATATGTACCGATAGAAAAAAAGACCAGAAGGCTAAATGACGGATCGACAGAATAACACTTAAATAATTTGATAATCGCAACACTGATCAAACATGCAGGAATCAAAAAGAAAATATGATAATTGTCCGTGATGCTGTGAACAAGGCATTCATAAAATAAATATAATGGATTACCAGTTAAATTTAAAAGTTTACCTTCAAGGATAAAAAGAACTGGTGATTTCGCTGATAAGAATCCTCCGATATAATTTTCTGTATCATTGTACTGTGTCCGCAAAAACGAAAAACATGTCATCCATATGATTACAATAATCATAAATATATCTGATTTTCGCAGCATGAAATGACGTTCTCCATGCTTGTGAATATTATGTTGCGGCTCTGTCGGATAATATACCTGTGACAGGTACATCAAAAATACGCAGCCCCAATATAGTAAAACGAGTTTTTTCACGTTTAAATCCTTTCACACGTTCATCTTTTCAAAAAGGAATCTCAAGCTTATAAATCTGCTGATTCGATTCCAAGAACCTGCAGCGTCT
>JAGASC010000048.1 GCA_017621905.1 Roseburia sp. | reverse complement strand
GTAATAATCAGGCGATTTGTCACACAAAATCTGTGCAGTATTTCGCTCTTTATGCTCGTGTCATTGATGTTCTGGAAAAAACTATTGCCGACTTTGAGGTGAAATTAAAAAAAGACACCGGCAGCGCTGCGCGGACTAATCAGAATATTATTTGCAACCTTGAGCTGGAATTAAAAAAACTACGTGAGAAAGACTTGCGTCAAAAGGATGCTTTCGAAGAAGGAATTTACACAAAGGCAGAATACTTGACCCGAAATGCTAAAACTCAGGAGCAGATCGGAAAGATACAGGATGCCCTTTATCAAGCACGCCATGCCGTGATCCCGATCGTCGATTATCAGGAAAAAATCATGCGCTTTACGGATTGCGTCAATGCAATGCGCAGTATAGATATATCTGCTGCCGAAAAGAACAGCTTTTTGAAATCCTGTATAGAAAGAATTGATTATCACAACACCATGGAATCAAAACCCGGAATCGGACGGTACGTTGAGAATGTATTTGAGTTGGAATTGACATTAAAATAACCATTTACAACATTGATGTGCTAACTCCTCTGTGCCGATATCGGTCAATATTCCGGACACCTGCCGGTATGGCATACTGTAACGCTGGGACAGATAACGCAGGGATGCTCCCATTTCGCCGTCCGGGCCGCCGTATTGTGTCATGATGATCTGTGCAATCTTCGGATTTGGTCTTGTAATGTTTACCGGGTACTGTAATCGTTTCTCATAATTCCACATTAACAGCCGCCTCCTTCCCAGGGCCATGGCTGTTCTGCCCATGCCCAGTAATTATCCGGATTTGCTGTGTCAATGGTAAGAGGGCCATATTGCTCCGCGTAGGCCTGCATTGCCACCCTTCTCAACTCTGAATAATGATTAAAAAATTTCAATGCCTCCTCATCTCTTGAATGGGTATCCAGATATAATGTGATATCCATCACCGTAAAGCTCACCATGTCAATCCAGTGCAGCAGCTGTTGCTGATTCATCTGATTTATTAACATCTTCCCGTCCCCCTTTTCCATAGAAATGGTTTATCCAGTTCCGGGAAAATTGTTCCCACTTCCAGAGCACGATCCGGCTCATATACGGTGGTAAAATCCTGCCAGGGCACATAGGCCATGCCCACCGGATATTCCGGTCTTATAAAGGAAGGCTCCGGGTTGCAGCCACATGGTCTTTCCTGCGACCCCTGCATATTATAGTTCCTCATGCAATTTCCTCTCCAAAAATTCATTCCATAATAAGTTATGTGTTCAGTTTTCGGATGGTGCATGATTTTGTGAACATTTCTTTGGAAGGCCTTTTTCCAAACTTACTCCAGCAGTTCCAGCAGCTCATAAACTCTGCTCTTTGTCATTTCTGCAGCCTTTTGATTCATGACCATCGGCTGCATAGATCCGCCTTCGTATTCTGCTCCAGCTTCTGCAACTGCCCGTTCTTTTGTGTCAATCCATTCACGTTGTTCCGCAAGCAGAGACTCCATTGCTTCTTCCTCCAATGTCTGCTTCAAGGAAGACCATATTGTATTTAATGCCATATCCCACACTTCATACAATTGCTGTGTTTTTTCATTGTATTCTGTCTGAGTGAGATTATCATTTTTAATAGAATTCTCCAGCAAAGCTGCTGACTCTTCCGTAGTGGCTATCATTTCTTTTATGTTATCAGTGATGTTGTAGCTTGAAAATCCGCATTGTTCGGCCTCATTATACAGCGCATAAAAGGGAAGCTCGGTATCTTCCGTTGCGGAAAGGTCATAATATCCCATCCAGCTTCTGAATTCTTCCGGAAGTTCTGCCAACGGAGCACCAGGCAAATAAATTAAAATATCCTCGGCTCCATCCAGGCCGTATGGTTTTCCGTAGCAGTATAAAACTCCGTCTTTGATTTCTTCTGTTCCCGATTCTTCCTCGTAATTTATTTCCTGTATCTGCATGGAATAAGTATAATCATTTACTTTTTCGGGCTGCGTGAATTGTCCGTAAAAGTTGCTCTGATACATGGTTCCATTTGGATAATCTTCCCCTGCCTCTCCCAGTTCTCCATCAAAATACTCTCCGGAAAAGCTTCCGTCCGGATTAATCGTCATCATGGTTGCCCATCCGCCGGCGCCGCTGGCAAAAATGAACTGAAGATTTTCAAACTCTGCAAATGAAAATGTTTCCTCCGGGTTTTCGGACGTTTCTGCCTGACTTTCCTCTTGTATTTCGGTCTGATTTTGTTCTGTGACAAATTCGCTTTCTGTATTCGCTGTACTGTCATCTATTTCTGTTCCAATGCTTCCACAACTAGATACAGATAGGGCCATAACACAAGATAAGCTTAATAGTATCCATTTCTTCTTCATATTCTACCTCCCTGTCGGAATACTTTCCACAAAAAGCAGAAGTCTCTCATGAGACATCTGCTTTTTTTCCTATTCAAATGTGTACCAGCACACACCAAATTTATCTGTCAATACAAATTGAAAGGGACTGTAATCGCATTTCTATATTTTACACTACAAACGCATTAATTTCTTTACCTTCATATTGAATCGCTTCCCTGGTATATTTTTTTACCACTTTTTCTGTATTTTGGTTAAAGCAAAATGATACCATCCAGCCTCTCTTTTGCGAACGGCTATCTAAATAGCCAGCCAACTGCTTGATACCCTCCCTGTCTTTTTTCTCTCCATACCATTTTTTCAATTCAATAATATATT
>JAGASC010000047.1 GCA_017621905.1 Roseburia sp. | reverse complement strand
TCAGGATGACCGTCTGATAGAACTTCTTCGCACGTTTACTTCTAATCTCATTGAGGATAATTGCAACCGAAATCGCCAGCAAAGTACCAAGAACGATAAAGCATAAATTATAGCCAATCGTATTACGCGTTATCTTAAATGCATCCTTCGTTTTGAACAAATATTCAAAGTTACTGAACCCTACCCAATCGCTGGCAAGAATACCTTTACGCCAGTTGACCTTTTTAAAGGCAATAATCAGTCCGGCCATTGGGAAGTATTTATCCATCAGCATATACAAGGCTCCCGGGAGGAACATCAGATACAGTGGAATACAGCGGTAAATGCGCCGCCACTTACTCTTCTTGTTCGTGCATACGGTTTTCTTTTCCGAAGCTGCGGATTTTGTCGACATGGTTTGGCCCCCTTTCAGTCTGATTTTCATTTTAAATAATTTTATTTCTAAAAAAATAAGCATGTACAGAAATCGTTAATCTCTGTACAGGCATATGCCCTTTCCCTCTGAGGAAAGGGCATAGCTTCTATGTACTACACAACACCGGGAAATGAAAGGTCCGATGCCTATATTTAAATCATCTGATTACTCCTGCTCTGCAAGCCAAGCATCGAGCTGAGCCTGTTTCTCATCAATGATTGTCTGCAGACCTGCATCGTACAGTTCCTGATTGAACTTCGGCAGAGTCTCTTCCGGATCCAGAGCGCCACAAACAAGAGCTTTGTGATACTTATTTACAACATTTGTACATGCAGTAATCTCGTTTGCAACCTTTGTTGCATCGAAAGAGAAACCGAACGCTGCGGACTTGTCGGAAGTATTGTTGAATTCACGGGTTGCATCCCAGTAGTCAGTCGGAAGATCTGTTCCCCAGATATTACCAATAAACTGATTCGGTGTTAACCATGTACCGGATTTTCTGTAAGTTGTTGTTGTTGCATCAACACCATCAAGGTAGTTGATAACGTCCTGACCATTTGTAACAGCGCCTTCTTCAACGACCTGATAGTGAACGCCTTCTACACCGTACATATACAGGTTGCTGATTACAGGATCAGAATAGAGATCATTCAGAACCTTCATAGCAGCTTCCGGATGTTCACAGGAACCGCTGATGGACCAAAGAGCCATGGTTACACGGTCTGTTGTTGCCAAAGCGTCTTTAATTTCAACTGCTGCAATTTTGTTTGTCAGGTTCGGGTTGTTCTCTTCACAGTAGTATGGCTTGAGGTTTGTAAAGTAACCAAAAGCGGTACCAGCTTCCATCAGAGTAGATGCTGTCTCTGTGGTGTTAACAGCATCGGCCTGAATAAGACCATCTTCTTTCCATCTGTACATTGTGGTAACAAGATCTTTATACTGCTCTGTCTCATAAAGGTTAACAACTGTTGTGTCCTGTGCATGGTCAGCTAAAACACCAAGGTTAACCATTTCATCACCCAGAGCATCCCAGTCCCAGTTACGGATATTTTCACCAGCGGAAACTGCAACCGGCCAAACGTTTTCTTCGTTTTCTTTGATTACTCTCAGTGCTGCCTCAAGTTCTTCGAGAGTATCAACCTCGGACATATCCAGATTATTTCTCTCAGCCATTTCGATGTTATAGACGAAGCCCTGAGAAGCTGCAAGGTCACGGCCCTGTGTAAGACCATAGAGTTCTCCGTCCACACGACCACAGTTGATCATGTCCCAACCAAGCTGCTCAATGATGCCCTGACCGTATTCTTCGATGAGGTCATCCATCGGCTGGATCTGACCTGTTGTCGCACAGGATGCATAGTTGACCATATATACTGCACAAAGGTCAACACCTTCGCCGGAAGAGAGCATCAGTGTAAGCTGCTCTGCATAGCTGCCGAACGGCATAAAAGTAAGGTTAACATTAATATTGTAACGTTCCTCAAGAATTTCGTTCATTGCTGCTTCAACTTCTTCGATACCACTTTCTTCCTTACCGGAAGCCATTGTCACGATATCAATTGTGACGAGCTCAGGCTCTCTTAAGTCTACTTCTTCCTCAACTTCGCTGCTCTCTGAGGATGTGTTGGCAGCAGAAGACTCACCAGTCTTATTGTCAGTAGTGGAATCGCCACCACAAGCAACAAGGGAGAGGGTCATTGCGACTGTCAAAAGTGTTGCCAGAATTTTCTTTTTCATAATCTTTACTTCCTTTCTTTTCATTTTCCCGATCTATGTATTCGGGATTCCTTTTCACATGGTATAGAATACCAAATTTTCTGGCATATTTCTGTAAAAATCGTGACCTCGAATATTTAAAATATGACTTTTTGTTTTCGTTTGCAGGATTTTTCATCAGCAAATTCATTTTTATGTAAACAAAATCAACTTATATAGACGTTTTTTCTCAATCATGCAGTTTTTAAATCCCAAAATTGCATTCTCGCAAAATCCATCTTGACAGTCTCTATATATATGCGTTTTCCGACAAAATTTATGTATAAATACTCACAGTTTGGAACGCCGCTTTGCCATGCGATAATCCCCAGGGGTGAGCCCTGTATATTTTTTGAATACCTGCGAGAAATACGAAAAATTGGAATAACCCACTTTGGTAGCGATAATACTGACCGGAATGTTGGTATCACCCAACAGGGATTGCGCCACGCGCATCTTTTCCGTCACGATATAGTCATTCAATGAATAACCTGTCTCCCGCTTGAACAGCCGGGAAAGATATTCCGGATTCAGATAGATTGCTTCCGCAATATCCGTCCGGCTTATGTCACGGTCAATGTTGCGGCGAATGTATTCCATCGCTCTATGTACCGGTGTCTGTTCCACCTCTGGCTTCTCTTCCTCGCTGTTTTCCCCGCGATAACGCACATAGGCATTATAGCGGCGCTGATTCTCTGCCTCACGCACTTTGCCGCCGGCGCGCTCCACCGCAGCTTCAATCTCCGCATAAGGCGCCGGCTGCAGGATATAATCAAAGCTGCCCAGCTTTACCGCTTCCTGCGCATATTCGAATTCGGCATGAGAAGTCAGAAAAATGCATACAACTCCGGAAAAACGCTCCTGCACCCAGCGCAACAGAACAAAACCATTCGTTGGCGGCATTTCGATATCGCAGAGCAGTATATCAATGCGCTCCCGCTCAAAAACGCTCTGCGCCTCCTTGACGCTGTACGCGGTGAAAACATTCTTCACCCCCACGCGCGTCCAGTTCACACCGAAAACCATACTTTCCACAACCTCCGGCTGATCGTCTACAATCAAAACATTCATTTTAGCCGCCTCCTCCTCTGTAAAATTTGTAACGCTGGTTCCTCCGCAGCCGCTTTGTCCCCTCACAGTTACATTTTTCAAACATCTTTATTCTCTCCAAGATATTTTTCAGGATCGATTGGAATGAAAATTTCCGAAACAGAGCCGATATCCCGATTGAAAAATGCATAATGCACCGCGTCTCCGTATATCAGACTCATACGTTTTTTAATATTGTTGATACCTACATGATGCTGCGCATATACCGGTGCATCCGGGGCGTTGATCTCCTGGATTACATTCTCCGGAAAGCCACTGCCGTTATCCGATACACTCAGGTCTGCATAGGTTTCGTCACCGCTGCACAAAATGGAAGCTCGAACATCGATTTCCAGCGGATGATCCGGCGAATAGTCATGCTTCACTGAATTCTCAACAAAAGATTGCAGTGAGAGAGGCGGAATCGGCAATTCTAGCAAACGGGGATCCACATCCATGCGGCAAACCGGCGCATACTGTGAGGACTCACCCTGCATTTCTATATAATTACGGATATGATCCAGTTCTCTGGAAAGCGGCACGAACTCCATGCTGTCTGTGAAAATGTAACGGATATGTTTGGAAAAAGCCAAAATCATCTTCTGAATCCGATCGTACTTTCCGGCTTCCGCCAGCGCGTATAGGCTCTTGAGACAATTCAGAAAAAAATGCGGGCGTATCTGCAGCTGAAGATAACGAAGCTGCGCCTTCTGCACCTCAATCTCATGCTCGTAGGATTCGATTTTTAAATCTTTAATCTGCGTCATCATGGTAGTGAAGGTTTCGTTCAGCTGGCGAAACTCCCGGATATTGGTTTCCTCCTGCACCGTGGCATCCAGCTCACCGGAGCGAATCTGCTCCATGGTACTGCGCAGCGCTTCTACCGGCTCTGCGATAAAACGCATTAACCGATACTGCAGAATAGGAATCAACACCAATGCCAGAACCGAGACGAGAAACAGCAGAAACTGCACACTGTCCAGCGAGCCGAAATAACCGGCTTCACTTACGGCAAGGATCATGCGGCAATCCGTCCTGGCAATATCCCTGCCGACGATCATGTACCGTGCTCCGCTATCTCCCGAAATAAAATACCGGCTATAATCGCCGTTCAGATCTATTCCATTTTGTTCAATAAATTCACGGGAGGTTACCGGTTCCTTCTGCTCATCGGTAAAAAGTACCACTGCCTCACTCTCCAACCGCAGCTTGCTGGTGTCGCCCAGCCGTTCCAACGGTACCATTGCCACCAGATAGGTTCCCCGACCGCCGAAAAAATGGAACAGATAGGAGCTGTCCGCAATTTCCGCAAGGCACCACTGCATCGCATAGGAATATGTATTGTTTTCAACCGCATCACGGACAAATGCACGGATTACTGTCTTCTTCGCATAATCAAAATCCGATGTAAACATATCACGCTCGACCTTGCTTGCGGTACTGTATAAAAAAAAAGCGCCAATATCTTCATAAGCCGACATGGCAGTTTTTAACTGGTTATATAGGGAATAGGATGCCAGATGGGCATTGAGCTGACCCGCACCGCCCTGCAGTGTACGAAAATCCTCACTGGCTGCCATAACACCTGTCAGGAAATCATCTACCGCCTCCAGGCTCTCCTCAATCCGCTCCGCACGGTAATTCATGGAGCGCAGATTGGAGTCCGCAATTTTTCGATTGAACACCCGGATGGAGTACAGATTGCTGATAAAAAGCAATATAATGAGTGGTATCGTCAAACACAGAACTACTGTCATTAATTTGCGCTGAAATGAAACTTCTTTTTTCTTCATTTGTACCACCCCCGTCTGCATCTGTTTTTCTATTATGGACACTATATCAGTTTTCCCCGGTTCCTGCAAGTACGGAATTTTGCCCTCGATTTAGACCCGGCTTTTTCCGGTATCGGTTCCGGCGGTTCCGCTGCTTTCTTTTGCTCCGGCAACGCATCCTCCGAAAAAGTAAGCCCGTCCAAATCCGTCCTGCCGCCTATTTTACTGCACATAACTTTCAGTACTTCCATCATGGTGCCCATCATGCGCTTCGCATTCTGGGACATCCGTTCCTCAAAGCTCATCCCCTGATTCGGCACTTCCTCACCCCAGATACAGTCATCCCCCAGTACCCTAAGCTTGTTCAGCCTGTCTCTCTGCTCCCTGCGCACCACACTCAGAAAATGACTTACCATGGCGTTGTGTTCATCATTTTCTGTGTAGCACAAAAATTGTTCCAGCGGCGTCCCCTCACGAAAGCCAATGTCATAATACAAACTATAGAGCCGACAGATTTTTTCCGCCGCCTCTCTCAGCAAAACCCCACACTTCTGTGGATTTTCCCGGTAATGCCACTCTGCCTGTTCCAAATCTTTTGAAATAGCTATGTACAATTTCTGCAACTTGGGCTGCTCCATCCCGCATTCTCTAAAAAAACCGAAATTCATTCTGTTTTCTCCCTATCTCTTGCCTGCACTACCAGTCTTTTGGGGCATTTGTGTAAGACACGATTTCTTCTCCTTAAACTTGAATCTGTCTTAAAATTTCCCCGCAGATTTCTTCCTTGCTCTTACCATCCGTGGCAATCGTCACATCTGCCACGGACTCGTAACGCTCCCGACGTTTTTCCATCAGTCCACGGATAAAATCTACATTCATATTTCCATTCAAAATGGGGCGGTCCGTGCAGTCCTTTACACGCTCATAAATGGTCTCCGGTGATGCCGTCAGCAAAATGATTTTTCCGCTCTCCTTCATAATAGTTGTATTTTCATCCCGCAGAACACTTCCGCCACCGCAGGAAACCACTATATTTTCCTCTCTGGAAAATGACTTCAGAAGCTCTGTCTCCATATCTCTGAAATGTGCCTCTCCATACTTTGCAAAAATCTCTGTGATAGCCATACCCTGCTGTTCTTCGATCAACTGGTCCATCTCAATCTGTTTTGCCCCGGTCTGTGCTGCTAATTCCCGGGCAATTGTACTTTTTCCGGCTCCCATAAAGCCTATCAAATATATATTTCTCACGTTTTTACTGCTCCTTCTTTATTTAAAAAACATCTCCTTTACTTCCTCCACCGGCATATCCATACCTGTGTAAAGCTTAAACGCAGAAACTCCCTGCCACAGCAGCATACCTTTTCCACCCATGCAGATGCAACCTGCTTCCTTTGCTTCCCGCAGCAATTTTGTCTCCACCGGATTATAAACCGCATCTGTCACCACAAGTCCCGGGCGAAATGCAGATAAATCCTTTACCACGCTCTCATTTTCCATGGGCTTCATACCCACGATGGTGGCATTGGCAAAAATATCGCTTGACCTGATCTCTTCTGTCATCTTCTCCACATCCGCGATATCATATACGTTTACGATGCACTCCGGCACTTCTCTCCTGATTTTCTCCGCAGTCTCCAGCGTCCTGGCAAAGAAATTATCTTTAATATTAAAAATAGAAATTTCCCGGGCTCCGTCTAAGGCACACTGCACCTGAATAGCCGTGGCAGCACCGCCGCCGCCTGCAACAGTAATCTTTTTTCCGCGAATCTCCACACCATGATCCCGCAGGTCATTGACATATCCCTCTCCGTCCGTCATATAGCCGGTCAGTTTGCCATCCTCATTTACAATCGTATTTACCGCACCCACGATTCTGGCTGCCGGTGACAGCTCGTCCATATATTTTAACGCCTCAATCTTACAGGGCATCGTCACGTTGCAGCCCCGCATCTTGAAAGTCTTCATCGCCGCGATAGCGTCCTTTACCTCATCCACTTTGATATCGATTGCCACATATGCGTAATCCAGCTCCAGCTTTTCAAAGCTGTAATTATACATTGCCGGTGACCCGGAATGTCCCACCGGTGAGCCAAACAATGCCAAAAGTCCCGTATGTCCTGATATTCTTCTCTCCATATTTTCCTCCATATCTGTGCTGCTTCCTGCCCCGGCTCCGCCGCAGACATGCGCAAAGCCATCTGTCGCTTATCATTTTAAAATTGCAGCACTCACGTTTTTCTTCTTTCCATCATAACTTTTTTTTTTCACTTTTTCAACACTTTTGCGTTAATTCATTAATGTATTAATATAACACAAAAACTCCACCATTTGGGGGAATGGTGGAGTCTTGTAAAAGGGGGAAAATTTTATGAAAAAAAGTTTTATCACCTTTGTGACACTCTTAGTATATCCCCCATTTGTGAAATCTAATTGTATATATTTTGAACTCTTTTTGAACGTTGTGTAAAAATTTTTACCAGCAAAGCACCTCATGACCATCTTCGGTAACCAGTACCATAATCTCCCACTGTGCAGAGGGAAGTCCGTCCTCAGTGTAAACTTCCCAGTCATTCTCCTCATCGACATAGATATCCACCTTGCCCATATTCACCATGGGCTCTATGGTAAATATCATGCCCGGCACCATAAGCATTTCCTGGCCGCGCCTGCTGTTATAGCCTACCCAGGGATCCTCGTGAAATTCCAGACCTACGCCGTGCCCGCCAATTTCACGCACTACCGTATATCCGTTCGCAAAGGCATGGTCGTGTACCGCCTGCCCCATATCTCCCAGAAACCCCCAGGGCTTTACCTCCGCTAAACCTTTCTCCACGCACTCTTTCGTCACCTGTACCAGTCGTTTTTTCTCAGGGCTTACCTCACCGATACAGAACATTCGGGAAGAATCAGAAAAATATCCGTTTAAAATAGTGGATACATCCACATTTACAATATCTCCTGATTTTAAAATAACATCTTCCGCCGGAAAACCATGGCACACCTGGTCGTTTACCGAGGTGCACACACTGTAGGGATATCCCTGATAATGTAACGGCGCCGGGATACCTCCCATACTGGTGGTAATATCATAAACCATCTTATCAATTTCTGCTGTGTTCATTCCCTCATGAATGTGGGCTTCGATATAATCCAGCACAGCAATATTTATCTTACAGCTCTCCTTGATACCGGCAATCTGCTCCGGTGTTTTAATAATCTCATGACCAGGAACCAGATGTCCCTGCGCCCCGATTCTCGCAATTTTTTCATCAAATGCCTGATGGCACACTTTGTATTTCCGGCCGCTTTTACACCAGCACGGATCATTTCTACCTATTTTCACTGACATAATTATCTTTTCTACTCTTCTCTAATTTCTATTCCTGGTCTTTTCCCGCCGGGACAAGGAGTTATCCTGCACTGCTTTTCGCACGCCCCCACACACTCTGCTGCGGTGCGCGGTGCAAAAGAACACGTAAATCCGTTAACGAATCTTTCACTGCTGTTTTATTTACAAAGATTTGCAACGACCTGGTTAATTACGCAGCCCTCCGCTTTGCCTTTCAGTTCAGGCATTACATTTTTCATAATCATACCTTTGTTCTTTGTAGCCAGTGCATCCGCAAATTTTTCTTTGATAAATGCTTCCACTTCCTCAGCAGACATCATTTTCGGCGCATATTCCATAAAGATATCATATCTGGCCTGATACTCTGCCCGCAGATCCTCTCTGCTGTCCGGACAGGTGTCTAACTGCTCCTTGACAGATTTGATTTCCTTTAAGATTACCCGGTCTACCAGTTCTTCCTTGATATCATCCCGGCATCCCTCGTCGATTGCCACCTTTTTCGCAGCGGAAACCAGTGCGGAAATTGCATCTTTGCGCACCTTATCTCTTGCTTTCATTGCTGCAATCATATCTTTCTGTAACTGTTCAAACTGCATATTATTATCCTCCTTATCATTCACTTCGGCCACCTGATTCACTTTGGCCCAACTAACTTCTTCGCATTATAGCACGAACCCGCTTAAAATACAATTTTTCTCTGCATCTTTCATTTTTATAATACGCGCCTTATCGTAGTGATCGTCCTATAAGTAGCATTCCCGTAGCAGATTCCCGTCCGTGGAGTCGAGGCGTGAATAATTCTCCCATTACCTATGTAAATCGCCACGTGTCCCGGATAACAGATGATATCTCCCGGCTGGGCATTGGCATAGCTGACGGCTTGTCCCACGCTCCGCAATTCATAGGAAGTACGGGGCAGCGTTATCCCAAAATTCTTATATACCAGGGAGACAAAACCGGAACAATCGGTTCCGTTCGTCAGGCTGTTTCCGCCCAGCACATAAGGATTTCCAAGAAATTGGCTGGCATAGGACACCACATCACTGCCGCTGACTCCTGTGGTATAGGAAGGATTTAGGTTTCCATCTGTCAGCCCGTTGGAAGAACTGCCTGCCGTACCACTACCCGTGCCACTGCTGCCTGCTCCACTGCTGTCTGTTCCGGTACCGCTTGCACCATTGCTGCTGTTTTCGCTGTCTCCGGTATCGGCAGCCGTCTGTCCACTGGTTGTTCCGGTGCCATTGTTTTTATCGGCATTCTTTTTCGCTTCTTCCTCCTGCCGCTTTTTCTCCGCCTCTTCCTGGCGTTTCTTTTCTGCCGCAATGATCTGGTTCTGCTGGCGGATGGTCTTTGCATACTTACTTGCAAGGTTTTCCGCGCTTGCAAGCTGGCTGTCAAAATCATCCATCTGGGCACTCTTCGCCTCAATGATTTCCTCCAAAGAAGTCTGCTGCTCCTGGTAGCTTAACTTCAATTCCTCCATCTCTGCCATCTCGTTGCTCAGCTGATCGGTCAGATCCGCCACCTGCTGTACCGTTTCCTGATAACCGGCCAGGAGACGTCTGTCATAATCGTAGACTTCGGATATGTATTCCACCCGGTTTAAAAACTCTGTGATGCTCTTTGCTTCCAACAGTGATGCCCAAAGGGAGGTATTACTGTTCTCATACATATACTGAATTCTTACCTTCATGGCTTCGTACTGCCGGTTTTCCTCCAGCTTTGCCTGCTCCAGGCTGGCGTTTGCCTGCTCGATTTCCTCTTCCTGTGTCGCAATGTC
Source organism: Roseburia sp. (assembly GCA_017621905.1). Classification (GTDB taxonomy): domain Bacteria; phylum Bacillota; class Clostridia; order Lachnospirales; family Lachnospiraceae; genus Roseburia. The sequence continues at coordinate 7,431 of JAGASC010000047.1, read as the reverse complement.
GCTCTCAAGGATTTCCATATCTGTAAGCAAGCTCATCAGCTGGGCATCATAAGCATCCATTTCCGCCTGCAGACTTTCCTGGGCTTCATGAATGCTGTCAATCTTTTCATTGACCTCGCTTAAATTCTGCTGGGCTTCGTTCTTTTTGTTCTGGGCATCCTTGATCGCGGAAGCCAGGATCGGCTCATAGCCGGACACCACCAGCCCCACTACCAACGCAGCGGCCAGAATCCTTTTTTTCACAAATGATTTTTTCGTAAGTTTATTTTCCACAATTAATTTCTCCGCCAATATCTTTCACATTCCATTGTTCAATTCACGCTATGCCCCAATGCCTCTTCTCTCAGGCAAACAATAGAAAATACACTTCGCGAACTTTCTATTTTCATGAATAAAAAACGGGGCTGCTGTAAAGAAAAACATTTACAACAACTCCATTTTATCACAACATTCCGTCTGAATCTACAAAATAAGGGGCTATAAAAAATTTTTTTGTCATCCCACTCTCTTAACGATCAGGATTTTATCCCCACCGGATATTCTCTGATCCCGCAAATGATTGGTGTCCATGATGTCCTGTAAGGTGGTATGATTTTCCTTCGCGATGCTCCACAAATCATCTCCGGCTTTTGCAATATATCCCACCAGGCCCGGACTGCTTAGCAGCTGCTCCATATCCAGAGGTTCCTCCCGGATTTCTTCTATATTAAGAATGTTTTGCTCCGCAAAGGCCATGAGATTCAAATGAATCATCAGTTTAATTTCGATGTGCTCCTGGTCTAACATTACAGCCGAAAGCTGTTCTAAGCCACTGTCTAACTCCACCCGGACGCCATCTCTCATATCCGGCACTTCGATGAGCTGAGAAAAGGGATAGATTTCCCGGATGGTCTGTACCGGCATATTGTCGTCGGTGGTAATGTAAAGCAGTTCCACGCTGACCGTCCCCTCCGCCAGGATACCGCCCTCGGAGACTTCTTTTCTTTCCAGATTTACTTTTCCCTCACAGGCACAGATTTGTAAAATCCGTTCCTGACTTTCCGGAAGCTCCATCTGCTCCGTCAATCTGCATTTCGCATAGTTTTTTATCAATAGCTTCTCGAGACTTCTCTCCCGCCGTATCGGTGTGACCTTTCTTTTCAGGGAATATATGTCCTCCAGCAATTCCAGGTTTTCTTCCCACCACACGTGAATATCCAGATTCAGTACCAGTTCCAGTACCAGGATTCGCTCCTCGCCGTCGTAGTCCGGTTTTACCTCCAGTTCCATGGTAATTGGCGAGACGCCCACTTTATAAACCGCATCCTCCCGTGCCACATCACAGTCTGTACCGCACTCCAGCGGAATAGTGGTCTCATACCACTGCAGCCGCTCGCCTTCCTCCTCCTCGCTGTAGAGCACAGACACCAGAACTTCCCCGGCTATCGCTGCCCTTCCGTTTTCCAGCCGGCTCTCCACATTTCGCAGCTCGATGCTTTTCCAGAGGATTTCCCTGACATTGGGCTTGCTGGAAGGAAGCAGGATTTCACTTTTCTGGCGACAGATATCCCTTCTGGTCATCAAAAGGCCAAGACCGTCCCAGCGGCCGATTCTCTGTTCATAATCAAGCGCATCCTCCGCATCTTCCACGCCACAGGTCAGTTCCTCATCCATTTCCGTCTCCGCTGCTGCTGTCAGAATTACCACGGCGCGAACGCTCAGTTTTCTGGAATTAATGACTCCGATGGTGATGTCCTCGATTTCCCCGGATGCTTTTACCGGTTCGTATTCCTGCAGACCATCCAGATTCAGTTTTTCCTGGAAGGGAATTTCCCCCCGCAGACAGCTGATCTTGCCATTTTCCTGGTCGCTGCGGTAGAGAATCTTGAATATCAGGCTGCCCTTTACCCAGGCTGCACCATTTCCCGCCTTTACCTCATCAAAACGCAGTTCGCCTTTCTCTTTCAGCACTTTTCGGATATCCGGCCTGTAATCCGGAACATTATAATCATCATCCAGGGTAATCTGGCTGACTGCATTTCCCATTTCCCGGCTTCTATGTATTCTTACTTTTCTCAGTTCCAAAAAAATCCCCCATATTCGAATCTTTGTAAACATTTTATTCGAATATGGGGGATTTTATACTGCATTTATTTCTTTTAGCAAAGGTAACTATTCAGTACCTTCATAGTTACGACCCGCAAGCCCATGAAAATCGCTTCGCGATGGGGGCTTGCTCATGGCTGTTCTACGTTTTCTCACGCCCTATGCAGTAAATGCATAGGGCTGACCTGAACAGTTACTAACAAAGTTTCATGCGGATATCTCTTGTGATGATGTCAGAGTAACTAAATGATAATAACTGAGGTGGATTTTCTTTGCGTTCGTCCTTCACCAATACGGTAAATACGCTGGGATAAGCTCCTTGGATGACTCCTTCCTGGATATCAACCTTGTTGCGTCCACGGTCAAGCTGAATTAACACTTTTCTGCCACACTGCTGATGCACGGAAGCGCGCACTTTACTGATGTCTACCTGCTGCATTTGTAATCCTCCTTGTTTTCCGAAGGAAAATGACCGCCCATTGGCAGGCAAACTCAACAAGTTGAGTTTGGATTTTCCTCCTTGTTTTTCGAAGAAAAATGTAACTCTGCTTGCAGAGTTTGCCTTCTGGCAGGCAAACTCGACAAGTTGAGTTTGGATTTTCTTCTTTAATCCGGTTTTCTATCCGTATAAATAGTTACGCAAATTTATACGTTGTCACCGAATACCGCTTCACTATAGCATTGCGTTATTTTTTTGTCAAACAAATTTCCTAAATTTTAGCAATTATTAAGAAAATTTATTCAAAAATTATATTTTCCTCCCGGAAAGGAAGCTTTATGACAATATATGGGTAGCTCGGGCTCTTGCTGACCGTTTCGCCCTTCCGGGGGCCAATCAGTTCCGTGTCAAATACAATGGCATTTACGGTCACATAAAAAGACTGAATTCCGATGCTGTAGCCTCCGGTATCCTGCTCTCCATAACCACGAACTATGTACAACTCTCCTCCTGTCTCCTGGGACATTTTAAAATCTGCCGCCTTTTTTTCTTCTATCATTGTCCGAAGTTCCTCCGGAATATCGGCCTCCTCCACGATTGTATATTCCAAATCACTGACTTTTGTATCATTTCCTTCCTTCACACTGCAGCCGGCAAAAAAACTGCAGACTGTCAAAAGGCTACAGGCTGTCAACAAGCTACAGACAATCTTTTGACAGTCTACAATCATCATCGCTGCAATTCCGGCACAGAGATAGCCTCTGCCCTTTCCCCGGACAAAGCTTTTGCCTACGGTACCCGATCCTTTACCCGATACCTTTTGTTTTTTTCCCTGGAATGGTCCCATAGATACCCCCAGTTTTGACTTTTATACTATTTTATGCAGAAACCTGTAAAATATACGCATTTTCTTTATTGTTTTTCCCATGATTTACCTATATAATAAGGTTTATCGAAAACTACAAAACAGTTTTCAGTGAAAGGCATCAATTTTATCAAAATACCCGGAAAGGACTTTTATATGATACGTGTACTTCTTGCTTTAATTTTTATCATTGTTTTCCTGATTATCAGTCTTCCAGTGCTGGGCGTGGAATGGATTATCCACAAATACAAGCCTTACGCGGCGGACATCAGCCAGCTTCGCATCGTGCAGTGGGCATTCCGCGTCCTTCTATTTATCAGCGGGACGAAGCTTACTGTCATCGGTGAAGAAAATGTGCCCAAAGACGAAGCGGTGCTTTATATCGGTAATCACAAGAGCTTTTTCGATATCGTCATTACCTACGCCCGCTGTCCGCGGCTGACCGGTTACGTTTCGAAGGATTCCATGGCAAAGGTGCCGGTATTTTCCATCTGGATGAAGCGGCTCCATTGTCTGTTTTTGAACCGCGAAGATGTGAAGGAAGCTCTGAAAACAATCCTGGTGGGCATCGACAACATAAAGAACGGCATTTCCATGTGTATCTTCCCGGAAGGTACCAGAAATAAAACGCAGGAACGGATGCTTCCTTTTAAAGAGGGCAGCTTTAAGATGGCAGAAAAAACCGGCTGCGCCATCGTTCCTATGGCTATCACCAACTCCGCAGAGATTCTAGAAAATCATTTTCCAAAAATAAAGGCAACCCATGTTATCCTGGAGTATGGCAAACCAATTTATCCGAATGAACTGGACAAAGAAACCAAACGGAAAATCGGTGTACATTGTCAGGCGATTATCTTAGATATGCTGAAAAAAAATGAAAAGCTGATCTAAGTCCCCAAAAAATATGTGCAAAACTTTATTATCGGCAGATAGAACTTTCAAAATCAAAAATTCTATCTGCCGATATTGTGTCTAAATGCATTTCATCAACAGCCATAAATAACAATAACTTAGTTTTTAGCTGCCGAAATCGCTTCTTAATGCTTATTGTCAACAGCTAGAATCAACAATAACTTAGTTTTTAGCTGCTGAAATCGCTTCTTAATGCTTGTTGTCAACAGCTAGAATCAACAATAACTTAGTTTTTAGCTGCTGAAATCGCTTCTTAATGCTTATTGTCAACAGCTAGAATCAACAATAACTTAGTTTTTAGCTGCTGAAATCGCTTCTTAATGCTTATTGTCAACAGCTAGAATCAACAATAACTTAGTTTTTAGCTGCTGAAGTTGCCTTGAAATGGTAAATATGGGCAGATAGAATCTTCATAATACAAATTTCTATACGTTAAAACGCCATTTATTTTGTTATACAACTCACAATATCCGAAAATCCCATGAAATGAGATGCTTTTACAAGAATCGTATCCCCTGCCTTCCGGCATTTTTTTATTTCCTCTATCAAAGCTTCCTTGCTTTCCATATAGCGAATTTCTGTCTTGGGACTATTTACCTGCACAGCATTTATAATTTCCTTCGAAAGCACACCGGTACAAAACAGGATATCTATATTCTTTCCCTTAAAATGTTCTCCTACCGAATAATGCAGCTGCCGCTCCTCACTCCCCAGCTCACCCATATCACCTAAAACTGCCAGCTTTCTTCCCGGTGCCTTGGATAATACATCCACGGATGCTTTCATGGAAACCGGGTTGGCATTATAGCAGTCGTCGATGACTGTGATTCCATCTTTGTGAATCAGGTTACTGCGGCCGCCGATGGTCTGTACTGTCTCAATCCCCCGGCGAATTTCTTCTGCATTTAATCCCAACCGGACTGCCACAGCGGTAGCTGCCAGGGCATTGTATACATTGTGCTCTCCGGCGATAGGTATTTCCACCGGGAAAGTAATTTCCATAGATTCACTTTCCGCCTGGTTCTGTTCTTTCACACCTTGCGGGCTGTATGGTTCTTCTCTGTCAGCAGGTACTTCCGGAGATTTTTTTTCTGTCTCAATATGAATTACTGCCTTTGTTCCCGTAAGCCCCATAACCTCCACATCGGTAGCATAAATGCTTTTTTCAGGAAAGGATTCTTCGCCTGTCTCTGTATCCACCACAGCCACTTTCTTCCCCATGCCGTAAAAAACAGCCGGTTTACCATTGACGCTTTTTTTCGTGCAGAGCTTATCGTCATCCCCATTTAATACAGCGATCCCATTCTCCTTCATATGAGAAAAGCACTCGGTCTTCGCCTGCAAAATGCCGTCTCTGGTATGTAGATTTTCCAAATGACAGGTACCGATATTTGTGATGACACAGATATCCGGATATGCCATCTCGGAAAGCCTGTGCATCTCACCAAACTCGGAGATACCCATTTCCAGCACCGCTATCTCATGCTGCTGCCGAATTTTAAATATCGTTAGAGGCAGTCCGATTTCATTGTTCAGATTTCCCTCGGTTTTGAGTACATTGTATTTCTGGGAAAGCACGGATGCTATCATTTCCTTAGTGCTGGTCTTTCCAACACTTCCGGTAATTCCCACCACCTTTATATCTAACGTTCTGCGATAGTAAGCTGCGATGCGCTTCATGGCAGCCTCTGTGGATGCAACCAGGATATAGGGTCCGGCTGGATTTTCCAACTTCTGCTCTGAGAGCACCGCCAGTGCTCCCTTTGTGAACACGTCCGGAATGAACCGATGGCCGTCCACTTTTGCTCCTTTTATGGGAATGAACAGATAGCCCGGCTCTACCAGTCTGCTGTCGATGACCGCACCGCTGATTTCTTTTTTCTTATCCGCCTCACTGCCCACGTAAGTTCCGCCGCAGGCACCGGCAATCTGCTCCAGTGTCATATTTTTCATTGTCTCTTTGTCCGCACAGGCTCCGGTGCTGACACCCGCGCCCTGCTCTAATGTCATGTTTTTCATTGTTTGGCTCATAGGCAACTACCACTGCCTTCCTCATATTTTTGCAGGGAAATTTCAATCAGTTTTTCACAGAGCCGATTGAAATTTATACCTACTGCCATGGCTTCCTGGGGCAAAAGGCTGGTGGGCGTCATGCCAGGCAATGTATTGGCCTCCAGGCAGAAGATTTCGTTGTTTTTATTTAACAGGAAATCCGTGCGGGAATAGGTATCCAGTCCCAGTACCTGCGCCACCCGCTCAGCATAGTGCTGCATTTGTGATGCAACTGCTTCCGGCAGATTGGCAGGGCAAGTCTCTACCGCACTGCCTGCTTTGTATTTATTTTTATAATCATAGAATCCCTGAATGGGGGCAATTTCGATGACCGGCAGAGCTTTAAACTCAATCACGCCCACGGAAAACTCACGCCCTTCCACGTATTCCTCAATGACAAGCTCATTCTCCCAGCGGAAGGCTTCCTCTAACGCCGCATCAAATTCCTGCTCTGTTCTTACAATGGAAACGCCGATGCTGGAACCACCGCAGCAGGGTTTTACTACGCACGGCAGCTTCAAACCAAGTTCTGTCACACTGCGCCTGCCGTCTTCTTTTTTGACGGAAATGCCACTTGGGGTAGGAATGCCATTCTGCAAAAACAGCTGTTTTGCCATTCCCTTATTCATGGCCAGGGCGCTGCCCAAATATCCGGTTCCGGTATAACGGATGCCAAACAAATCAAAGGCGGCCTGAATTTTGCCGTTTTCACCGTTTTCGCCGTGCAATGCCATAAAAACAATGTCCGCCATGCGGCAAAGCTCTATCACATTTGGTCCAAAGAAATTTGCGGACTGATCTGCTCTGGACGCCTTAATTTTCGCCAGATCCGGAGCGGTCTCCGGTATTCCCTCTACCTTGACGCTGACTTCTTTTGCCCGGTCAAAAATTCCGGTAAGATCCTCCGCTTTGTCACTGTATCCCATAAAGACATCCAGCAAAATCACCTGGTGTCCGTTCTCTCTCAATGCATTTGTTACCATTTCCCCTGTTTTAAAGGAAACATCCCGCTCTGTACTCAATCCGCCTGCTAAAACAATTATTTTCATTTTAATATCCATTCCCTTTCCATTACCTG
>JAGASC010000046.1 GCA_017621905.1 Roseburia sp. | reverse complement strand
GACCTATGGTGTCTGCAGCAATATTTTGGACCGGATTGAACAATTGGATGAGTATCCGGAAATCTCAAAGGTGGCACTGATTGGAAATTATACGGCAAGCTCGGGCGGATACGAGGATTTGAATCCTTCCATCATGGGCGTGAGCCAGAAAAGCTTCCTGAATACAGATTACCATTATATTTCCATGTGGAATTATTGCTTTGGGCGTTCCTTTGCAATGACCAGCGGCACAGAAAAGGCGGCAATCCAGGAGACGGAGGAATACCAGAATCTGTCAGCATATCCGGCAAAAGACTGTATTGCAGTCATCAATGATACTATCGTTATAAAACTTTCGGAATAAGCAGGAGTGGAACCAATGAAAAAAATAAAAGAACTGATTATCAAATGCTGGAACAATGATGTACTTCGTTACATTTTCTTTGGCGGCTGCACCACATTAGTGAACCTGATCACATATTATGCACTGCGGCTTGTGACGCAGATCAATATGAATGTTGCGAATACGATTTCCGTTGCAGTGGCCATCTTATTTGCATATTTTGTAAATTCCAGATTTGTATTTTTGTCGCAGGCCGAGACTTATTGTCAGCGATTTCATGAATTTGTCAAGTTCATAGGAGCCAGACTTTCCACGATGGTCATTGAGGTCGGTGGTGTGTGGCTGCTGGTGGATTTGATGAAAATGAATGATTTTATCGCCAAATTTGTCATTCAGTTTATTGTGCTGGCACTTAATTATGTATTCAGCAAGTTTTTAATATTTACCAGGAAAGAAAAGAAAGCGGGTGAGGAAGCATGAAACTGTCACTGGTGGCACCGTGCTATAATGAAGAGGGAAATGTGCGTCTGTTCTGTGAGGAGGCACGTCGTATTCTGGAAGGAATAGAATACGAAATTGTTTTCATCAACGATGGAAGTAAGGATGGAACCTTAAAAGTATTAAAGGAACTTTATGCAGAAAAGAAGGACAACCTGAAAATTATTAATTTTTCCAGAAATTTCGGCAAGGAAGCGGGACTTTATGCAGGTCTGCAGCATGCCGGCGGAGATTATGTGGTCATCATCGATACGGACATGCAGCAGCCCATTGAAGTGGCGCGGGAGATGGTGGAATTTTTAGAGGAGCATCCGGAGTATGATGAGGTGGCCGCTTACCAGGAAGAGCGGAAGGAAGGCAAAATCATGACTGCATTTAAGAGTGCCTTCTACAGTATGATCAACAAGCTCTGCGACGTGGAGCTTTACAAAAATGCCAGCGATTTCCGGTGTCTGCGCCGTTCTGTGGTAAATGCGATTTTGAGCATGAGCGAATACCACCGGTTTTCCAAGGGAATTTTTGCATGGATTGGTTTTGAAACTTATTATCGCCCCTATGAGGTGCGGGAGCGAAATGCGGGAACCACTTCCTGGTCTTTCTGGAAATTGGTGAATTATGCGCTGGAGGGCGTGGTATCGTTTTCCACAAAACCGCTCAAAATGGCGACAAAACTGGGAGTCGTAACTTCAATCCTTGCGATTTTATATATGCTTGTGGTAATTATACAAAAACTGGCATTTGGCATTAATATTCCGGGATATCCCACCGTTATCGTGCTGATTCTGCTGATTGGCGGCATTCAGCTGACAGTGCTTGGAATTATCGGGGAGTATCTGGCGAAGATGCATATTGAGGTGAAAAACCGGCCGATCTATATCGCGAAAAATGTATGGAGTTATGAAGACACGGAAAAAGAATAGAAATGCAGCTGTGAAGGCGCCAAACAGTTAACGGGAATATTTTTGGGGGAGAAGATAAGAAATCTGCATTCCCGGCATAACGCATTTTGGAAGGGAGAGAGTTTGCTTACGCAAAAATCCGGCATGGAGGGATGGAAATGATGAATAAGTGGATCAAAGAACTTAGAATAACTCATTATTTGAAAAACTGCCTGATATTTCTTCCGGCCTTTTTCGGGGGAACGATTACCTCCGGCAGTATGTGGAAAAACCTTCTGGTGGGCTTTATGGCTTATAGTCTTGGAGCATCTGCGGTGTATTTGATGAATGACATCAAGGATGTGGAAAAGGACCGGATGCATCCGAAGAAATGTACCAGGCCTATTGCAGCAGGGGAAATTTCGATAAAGGCGGCCGTCACGGCAGCAGTGGGACTGCTTGCGTTGTGCGGACTTGTGCTGGGATTTTTTGCAGAGCAGTCTGTGAAAATGGCTGCTTTCGCCGTTTTTGGAGTATATTTGGCCGACAATATTTTATACAGTGTGCTCGGACTGAAAAAGGTGCCGCTTTTGGATGTGGCACTTCTTGTGCTGGGATTTTATCTGCGGGTACTTATGGGGTCTGTGCTTACCGGCATTGAGATATCCGCCTGGCTTTATCTGGTGGTGATTTCCGGGGCCTTTTATCTTGCTTTCGGAAAGCGGAGAAATGAGCTGAAGGTCGTGGGAAATGATGGACGGGATGTGCTGGCGGGATATACGGAGCATTTTCTGGATAAGGCCATGTATACCTGTATGACGATGGCGATTATCTTTTTTGCACTCTGGTGTATTCAGCTGGGGGAGGGGCAGAAGTATCTGATGCTGGTGCCTGTACTCATGCTGATTTGTTTTAAGTATAGTATGGATGTGGAGCAGGATGACAGCGACGGGGATCCGATGAACGTGATTTTGCATGACTGGGTGTTGATCGGCTTGGGCATGTTATTTGTAATTATGATGTTTGTGCTGCTGTATGTGTGAGCGTTTGCAGGCGCGGGCAGAAAGGTGTGGAATTTTGAATGAAACGGAAGAGTTCTGGGAAAGCAAAAAATAGTAGGGATGCAGGAAAAATAGTCCGATGGCTGGTTCAGGCAGTGTTTGTGTTGTCACTGCCGTTTTTTTCGTTAATGGTGTTAAGTTCTTCTGCCGGAGAGATGGGATATGCAGTCAGTCTTATGGTTACGCTGATGATTGCAGTGTTTCTCAGCGGAGGAGCGGCAAAAGCTTTGCTTGAAAAGCAAAATCGCTGGTATCTGCTGGTGGCAGCAGCGGCGGCTCTTTATCTGGCATACGCTTACGCATGGCAGGGAAATGGTGTGTCGATCATGCAGCGGTATCCGGAGGTCCTGGATGCGCTGATTCCGATACGTGTCACATCGAAGCGTCTGGCGGCAGGTCTGATGCTGGCATCCTTTCCGTCGATTTTTATGCTGCTATATTGGCTGTTCCAGGAAACATGGCCCTATATACGGCGTTTTTTTAAGTCGTTCGATGCTTTTGAAAGAGGTTATATGGGCATTGCAATTCTGGCAGCTGTTTTGATCGTGCCATTTTTTTACCGGAGCACTTCGGCGTTTTATTATGCTGTTTATGAAGATATGGTGAATCTTTATGATGTTCTGTACACGACAGATAGTACGGAGGTGTATCTGACGGACTGTTTTCTGCGGATTCTTGCCGGTCCGAATGATATCAGGCAGCCTCTTTTCGGATTGTTCGCGCTGCCGGTGGCGCTGGTCGGGAAGCTGGTCTCGGCAATGTTTTTCTTTGTGCCGGATATGTATGCCATGGCGCTGGGAATGGAACAGTTGATTTTGGAAGCAATCACCATTATTATGCTGCAGCGTCTGGTGGACGTAAAGGGAAAGGAGCGGATCTGGTTTACGCTGTTTCTTTCCTGCAGTTATGCCTATGTGATTCATGGGCTGATGTTAGAGCAGTATGTGGTGGCATATTTTTATGTGATTCTGGTGCTCTATGTGTATCGGAAAACGGATAAACTGAATTTTGCATATTTTGGAGCGGTAAGTACACTGCTGACTTCCGGAATTCTTTTTGGGCTGATTACAAAGGCAAAGAGTCTGAAACAGTGGGTGACAGATCTGTTGAAGTGTCTGGCAATTTATGTGGGAATCGTTACGGTATGCGGGCAGCTGCCCCAGTTTCTGGGTGTGCAGGATAAAATGGAAATGCTGACCACATTTACCGGAGAGAAGGTCACTTGGGCAGAAAAGTGGGCGCAGCTGACACAGTTTTTCCGGGATATGTTCTGGGCACCGACGGCGGAAACACAGATTGGCGATTTTATCGGCTATCGTGTGGTGAATGACCGTGGTGTTTCTTATCTGGGAATTCTGGTGCTGGTCTGTGTGGTGTGTGGTTTTGTGTTGAGCCGTCGGGAATGGATTTCGAAGATATCCATGTTCTGGGTGCTGTTTTCTTTTCTGATTCTGTTCGTGGTTGGCTGGGGGACGGCGGAGAACGGACTGATTTTGTATGCGCTGTATTTTGCGTGGGCGTATCTGGTGCTGGTCTATCAGTTTCTGTGCAGGATTATGAAGAAACCAGGCGTGCGTCATGCGGCAATTGTTATTCTTGCGGTGACTATGCTTGTGCGGAATATTTATGAGCTGGTACAGATTTATCAGTTCGGAGTGACATATTATCCGTGTTTATAATGTTATCGCATTTTCTTTCGAAAGACAAGGAGGATTCATGACAGAAAAGAAAAATAAAGTTTGCTGGTGGCATATTCTGCTGGTGGTGACAACGATTTTGGCAGCAATACCTAAAATTTTCATAGGGATGGATAAGGATGAATCCTATATAATCACCATGGGAATCCGGCTTTTGAACGGGGACCGGATTTTTGACACCATGTGGGAACTGCATATGACATCAGCCTGGCCGGCGTATCTGGGGCTGACGCTTTATCGGGCCATAACCGGAACGCTGGAGGGAAGTGCGCTGTTTTTACGGATGCTCTCCGTGTTGTTTCAATTTGGGGTTGGCTGGATGGCATATCATATGATAAAAAAACATCAGAGCAGGCATACGGCAGTACTGGCTGGCATTTTTGTGGCTAACTTTTTGCCCAGGGCAACGCAGAATCTGGAGTATGGGCTGTTGCAGATGCTGTTTGTGATTCTGGCTGTGCTGCTGCTTTACGATGAGGTGATGTGCGCAGGTCGGAGAAATGTCGGTGAGGGAATGAGCGGGAGGAGTATCCTTCGTGTGGTATGCGCCGGGGTTTTTTATGCCCTGGGCGTGTTGGCTTATCCTACCATTATTTTGTCGTTCCCGGTGTTATTGGTAGCACTTTATTTTTGCAGTGGGGAGAAAATTCACGGGGCATCGATCTGTGAAAACCGCGCAAAGGATTTGGGAAAAGAGTCAGAGCAGGAGGAACATGAACCGTCGTTGACTGCCGGAGTGAACAGGGCGGGGAGATGGCGGCTTCCTGTTTTATTTGCATTGGTCTGCGGGATTTGTGCACTGATATTTCTTGCGTACGTGTTGTCTTATCTGTCCTTTGGGGAATTTATGGCGAATCTCCAGGGAATGTTAATGGATGGCACTCATTCGGATACGGTAAAGACACATACCTATGTAAATCAAATTGTGGAACTGATAAAAAGAACGGTCATGATTGGAGCGGCAGCAGTCGGCTGTTATCTCTGTGCATATAAATGGGAGAAGGACAAGACGTTACTATGGTTTGATGTGTTGCTTGCAGGTTCGCTCATTTTTATTGGTCTCAACGTTACCGGTCTTCGCCCCAGTGGTCCCATCGGATTACAGATCCGTTATATTTTGGCAGTAGTGGTGGCCCTTGTGTTTGCACTGAAAATGAAGTCTGGGGTGATTGGCGGATTGTTCCTGGTACCTGGAATTGCAATTTATGCCGGGGCTATGATTGGATCAAATATGGGATTTGAGGAGAATGCGTCATTTCTTTATCTGGCCGTGCTGGCAGCAGTGATCTTGCTGGCAGAATATGCCGGGGAGCGCGGCGGGCGATTCGGCAGTATCGGATATTTGTGCGTGGGATGTTTTGTATTCGGACTGATTTTCTGTAAAGGGTATCTGGTGCGTGTGACAGGAACCTTCCCGGCAAATATTGCGGAGGAGCGGGTGCGCATGGAGAATGGTGTGTTCCGTGGGATTTATGTGTATCCGGATGAGGCAAAGACTTACGCCGGAAAAGAACAGGAAATGCGGGAAAATTCCGGGAAAGAAGATGTAGTGCTTTATCTTGGAAATGATGCCATTTGCAATACTTTTACGGAAGGAAGTTTTACATCCGCAACCTGCATCAGTACACCGGTCTATAATGAAGAGTGGGTGCTGTATTATGAAAATGAGAAGCATCCGCAGCCTACGGTAGTTTTTTTGGATAAGGATATTATAAAAACAGTGGAGGATTTTGAAGAAAGTGCGTATGG
>JAGASC010000045.1 GCA_017621905.1 Roseburia sp. | reverse complement strand
TAACTCACTTGACACTACCAGATTTATATAAAATTTTTTATAAAAATTTTTATTCTGCTGCAAATTTCGATATTTTTGTCGGCGTCCACATCAACCAAAACGTCCGGTAATGTAGTCTTCCGTCCGCTTATCCTGCGGCATAGAGAATATTTTTTCTGTCTCTCCGCTCTCAATCACTTCACCCAAAAGGAAAAAGACTGTCTTATCGGAGACACGAACTGCCTGCTGCATATTGTGTGTTACCATTACAATGGTATATTTTTTCTTTAGCTCGATCGCCAGATCTTCTATCTTAGAGGTAGAAATCGGGTCTAACGCAGAGGTGGGCTCATCCATCAGAATCACTTCCGGATCAACGGCCAGCGCTCTTGCGATACAAAGTCTCTGCTGCTGTCCGCCGGACAGTCCTAACGCGCTCTTTTTCAGGCGATCCTTCACCTCATCCCAGATGGCTGCGTTCCGCAGAGATGTCTCCACGATTTCATCCAGCTTTGCTTTGGAATGAATTCCGTGAGTTCTCGGTCCGTAAGCAATGTTGTCATAGATGCTCATCGGAAACGGATTCGGCTTCTGGAACACCATGCCCACACGTTTTCTTAAGAGGTTCACGTCCATGCCGCGATAAATGTCCTCATTGTCCAGCAACACCTGGCCGCTGATCTTACAACCCTCCACCAAATCGTTCATTCGGTTCAGGCATTTGATAAACGTGGATTTTCCACAGCCGGAAGGTCCAATAAATGCGGTAATTTCCCTTTCATTGATGTTCATATTGATATTTTTTAGTGCCTGGAAATCGCCGTAAAACAAATCCAGGTTTGAAATTTTAAATTTTTCTCCCATATTAAAACCTCACTCATCTTTTTCCCTATTGGCAGCTGCGTCACAAGACGCATCCATTCAGAGGCTGCAAATCAACCTCATCGTGTTACAAAGTGACCTTTTTCTATCTCATTTACTGCTTTGGCACCTCAAACTTCCGCGCAATGCGGGAGGACACCCAGTTAATTAATAATACAACGACAAGTAACACCACTGCTGTCGCGTTTGCTTCATTCGCATGCAGCCCTTCGTTGGCCAGCACATACATATGGATTGCCAGTGTACGGCCGGAATCCATGAGGCCTGCCACACCTGCCACGGTGCCGGAGGTATAGATCAACGCCGCAGTCTCCCCCACGATACGCCCGATTGCCAGAATGACACCGGATAAGATGCCGGGTACTGCCGCCGGAAGCACAATACGGAAAATGGTACGAAGCTTTCCCGCACCCAGACCAAAGCTTCCCTCCCTGTAGGAATTCGGCACACAAAGCAGTGCCTCCTCCGTGGTTCGGATGATGACCGGCAAAACCATGATTGCCAGCGTGGCTGCACCGGAGAGCATGGAATATCTCCATTTCAGTGCCACGTTAAAAAACAGCATTCCGAAAAGACCATATATAATAGAAGGAATACCTGTCAAAGTCTCTGTGGTAATCCGGATGACCCCCACCAGCTTATTTCCTTTTTTCGCATAATCCACCAGATATATTGCTGCGCCCACGCCAAAGGGTACCGAAAAGAGCAATGCCAGCGCCACCATGACCACGGTATTGATCATAGCCGGGAGCATGGATACATTTTCCGAATTGTATTCCAGTGCGAACAGGCTCGGTTTTAAATAAGGGATTCCCTTAATCAATATATAACCTACCAGGAAAAATAATACTGCCACCGTTGCTACTGCTGCCAGAAGCACCAAAAGCAGCAGGATAAAGGATCCCGGATGTCTCCGATAGGATTTCATCTTATCCCGGAGGGATTGTTTATTCATTGGAACAAATGCCTTATCCATCATCCGTCTACTCCTTTCCCTTTCTCTTAAGCGCAGAGAAGCACAAGTTAATGAGCAATATAAATACGAACAAGACTACGCCGGTTGCAATCAAGGCTTCCCGGTGCAAATCCGTCGCATAGCCCATTTCCAGGACAATGTTGGTAGTCAAAGTACGGACTCCCTGGAAAATATTGTCCGGCACACGAGGCTGGTTTCCTACAATCATCATGACCGCCATGGTCTCGCCCAGCGCACGCCCCACACCCAGGACAATCGCTGCAAGAATACCGGATTTTGCCGCAGGAACCACTACGGTAAATACGCTTCTCTCGTGGGTCGCGCCCAGTGCCAGTGCTCCCTCATAGTAGTTCTGCTCCACGGCGCGGATAGCCGGCTCAGAGGCACCGATAATGGTGGGAAGAATCATGATTCCCAGCAAAATGGATGCCGTAAAAATGCTCTGTCCGTTTCCGTTAAAATGTTCCCGCACAAAAGGAACCACCACAATCAGTCCGAAAAATCCATATACGATGGATGGTATGCCCGCCAGCAGATCCACCACCGGTTTTAATACCTTATAAAGCTTCGGCGGACAGAATCTTGCCATAAAAATGGACATTAGGATTCCGATGGGCACGCCGATGACCAGTGCACCGCCGGTTACATAGATACTTCCGAGAATCATCGGATAAATTCCGAATTTTTTGTTGTTGGGCCTCCAGACCTCGCCCAGCAAAAATTCTTTCAGTCCTATTTCCTTAATTGCCGGAAATCCGTTGGAAAACAGGAAATAGCAGATCAGTGCTACGGCAATGATGGAAATTACCGCGGTGAAGAGGAATACATATTCCATTACTTTCTCTTTTATTTTATTCATAGATTTCCTCACTTCTGCGCAGTTTTTCTCTGCGCAAAGTCTTGCAGACTCCACAAAAGGAACTGCCGCATGGAAACCCGCCAAAATTCCACAACGTGTTTTGACCCAAACTGCTTTGACGCTTGTCAAAATCACGCTGTGGAACCGGTTTGTTTCTACAACATTTCCCTTTTTATTTATTTTGCTATTTACTGGATCGCATCCCACTCAGTGTTCTCACCCATGAAGATTGCTCTTACAGCGTCTGCTGCCAAATCCTCGGTGGGGTTTTCTAAGTTTACGATTACTGCGATACCGTCCATTGCAATCTTAGTTCCTGTCAATCCTGCTTCTACCTCAGAACTTTTAAGTTCACGGGAAGCCATACCGATATCAAGCGTACCGTCAGCAGTTCCTGTCATACCTGTGGTAGAATCACTGGTCTGAAGTTCGATTTCTGCACCTGTGTTGATTGCCTTGTAAGCTTCGATTAATTTTTCCATTACCGGAGATACGGAAGAGGAACCGCCTACAACAATCTTACCTTCTGCACCATTGGACTCGAATGCTGCTGCATCGCTTACTGCGATATATCCTGCACCCTCAATTACTGCCTGTCCGTCTGCGCTTAAGATATAGTTGATGAAATCCTGTGCCACTTCGCTTACATCGCCTGCGGTTGCAATATTGAAAGGTCTTGCACTTCCATAAGTACCGGCTTTGATGTTGTCTACGGTAGCTTCTGCGCCATCGATGGTTACTGCTTTTACTGTGTCATTTAAAGAACCAAGAGATACATATCCGATTCCGTAGGTATCGCCTGCAATTGACTGAAGCATAACCTCTGTGCTGTTTGTAATAGTTGCTTCTACTGTGGTGTAATCCACTTTCTCGCCGCTCTCATCTTTCTGCTCAATGCCAAACAGCTCGATGAATGCACCTCTGGTACCGGAACCATCCTCACGGGAGTAAACTGCAATTGCGGAAGATGCATCAAAATTTCCTGTTGCCACATCTTCTGCTTCTTCTGCTGTATCTTTGCTTTCTTTTTCGCTCTCAACATTGCTGCTTTCTGCGCCATTGTTGTCTGCTGTGGAATTGTTATTGCTGTTTCCACATCCTGCCAGCATACTAACTGCCAGCATACCTGTTAATAACATACATAATACTTTCTTTTTCATGATGAAACCTCCATATTCTCTTTGCGGTTTGTAACAGTTCAGATGCCTTCACTGTTACTGCGGTTCTTCTTCGGCCGCCGTTTTCTTTTTTTATCTTGTTTACAGGAATTACTTTAATGCTCAAATGTAAAATACGCATATCTTGTTTGGTAAAATAAAAGTAAAATAATCGTAAATGTTTTGCACAAAAAAAGATGAAACATCACCTCTGTTTTGGCGTATGTCTCATCTTATTATTGGAAAATCTACCATATATTATGTAAAATACTGGATTATTCCATCGCTCTATTTTGTTATTTACGAAAACATTGCTCTCTCCACTTCCGCGCAAAGATAATGGTACACCGGCAAATGGAACTCCTGTATTTTGTATGTCTCTGTGGCCGGCACCCGAATCGTGACATCGGACAGAGCGGACAATTTACTTTCCCTGCTTCCTGTCATCGCCAGTGTTCTGGCTCCGAGGCACTTTGCTATTTCCACCGCTTTTACCACATTTACGGAGTTTCCGGAGGTGGATAAGCCAATGACAAGATCGTTTTCTTTTGCGTAGCCGTATACCAACTGGGCATACATCATTTCCGGATCCACGTCATTGATAAATGCGGAAAGGATTGCACATTGGCTTGGCAGGGAGATGGCCGGAAGGGCACCCTGCAGGCCGCCT
>JAGASC010000004.1 GCA_017621905.1 Roseburia sp. | reverse complement strand
ATATCAATGCCGGGGACACAGACGGAACGCACGGCCCCCAGACAGTACTCATGTGGTACAGGGATTCGCTCTGCCAGGGTGCTATCTTTGTGGTAGAGCAAAATGGCACATTCATCTTCTTTATTCGCTTCGAATGTGAAGATAAGTTCGCCTTTTCCATATTGTACACCCAGTTTTTCGTAATTTCCTTCCCTCAATGTATATGCCATGACAATCCTCCATGCCGGAACTTTTTGCTCCCGTGTAATCTGCAACAAATCTGTTTGCTTTAAGTATTATAACCTGTTCGATATCCATTTGTATAGTTTTTTTCTGTTTGATTTTCTTGGTTTTTGCTAAAAAGTTACTGTTTCTTTCTTTTATCTTGCAGACAGATATCGGATTGTGCTATCATATGTGTATTCAATAACAACTACTTTTTAAGCGAGGTATTTTCTATGGCAGACAAACACACAACAAATGACGATACTGATATCTTAGTAACCTTGGATTTAGATGACGGCAGCCAGGTGGAATGCGAGATTCTTACCATCTTTACTGTTGGCGAGCAGGACTACATTGCACTGCTTCCGCTGGACGAGTCCGGCGAGGCAAATGAGGAGGGCGAGGTTTTTATCTACCGTTATTTCGAGGATGAAGAAGGCAATCCTACTTTGGAGAACATCCAGGATGACGACGAGTATGAAGCTGTATCTGACCGTTTCGACGAACTTTTGGACGAGGCTGAATTTGAGGATATGGACGAGTAGACGTTACGTTAAAAGGTCAGCGCCCCTGAGGAGTAAACGCCTCCTTTGACTCCCCGACAAACCGGGAAATATCTGCATCTTTATTATTTACCTGTTTGGTAGAAAAAAGATGCAGATTTTTTTTCGCCCGTGTCATGGCCACATAGAACATTCTTCGTTCTTCCTCTATATCCTGATCCAGAACTGCCTTTTTATAAGGCATCAGTCCCTCATTCGCATCGATAATGTAGACATGCTCATACTCCAGTCCTTTGGAGCTGTGAAAGGTGGCCAACGCCACGCCTTCCCTCTCCTGCATGTTCTTCTGATGCTGTGCTTCCAGTTCCTTTGCGTACTCTTCGATATGCTCAAACCAGGCATCGTAGCTTTCGTATCCTTTCGCCCCGGTCTGCAATTCGTCTAAAACTTCATATAGATCCTCCGCCTTAATGCGGCGGTAATCTGCGTATTCCTCACAAAACTCATCATAGCCGATTCCCTTTCGGATGTAATTGATTGCAGCAAATGGCGTCATTCTGTTCAATCGCCTGATATCCCCTTCCAGCTTTGTAATCCGCTGTGCTACCCAGGGCTGCTCCTCATAATACCATTCCCACACGTCAAAAGCCACGGTGTCTTCGTCGAGAGATTCTCTGCCTATGTAACGTTTGGGCCGATTCATAATCTGTAAAAAATCCCTTCGCTCCCTGCTCCCCTATGCGATACGAATATAGGCAAATATATCCTTCGCCACCCAGTGTTCATAGAGGTTCGGAATATTATCTTTGGTGCAGAAAGGGATGTTATACTCCATCAGCATCTCCATCAGGAATCTGGGCTGCGTATTCGTCCGAAACAAAACGGCAAAATCCCGAAAGCTTGCGCCCTTTTCCACCGCCTCCTGCATATCCCGTATGATTCGCAGATTTTCCTCCCGCTGGTCTTTAAAAAGTGCGTACTCAACTTCAGTCTCCGCTTCTTTTGCCGCCTGGATACGCTTATCAAAACGTTCCTTATTGTGCCCGATCAGATTTAAAGAAGCCTTTATGATGTTGGCCTGGGACCGATAATTGGTATCTAAGAGCACCATCTTTGCCTCCGGAAAATCGTCTTTAAAATGCAGCATAATTTCCGGTTTTGCGCCCCGGAACCGATAAATGGACTGGTCGTCATCCCCCACAATAAAAAGGTTTTTCCGCTGGCCGGCCAGCATTTTGATCACATCATATTGTATTTTATTGATGTCCTGAAACTCATCAATCAAAATGTACTGGTATTTTTTCTGCCAGGCTGCCAGAATGTCCGGCCGGTCCCGAAACAATTCAAAGGTATAGACCAGCATATCCTCAAAATCAATGAGGCGATGTTTGTAGAGATATTCGTGGTATTCGTTGTAAATCTTACGAAACACCTCCTCGGCGCAGTTTTTCGCATAATAATTTGATACGGCAATTCCCGCATTTTTTACCATACCGATTTCGCCTAAAATGGATGTGATAAATTCTGTCTCATCCTCATATTCCAGCCTGTGCCGTCCGATGATTTCCCGGATACACTGGTAGCGCTGCTCTTCCCGGATGATATTTTCCGCACGATAATTGTAAGCATGCTTTAAGACGGAAAAATAAACGGCATGAAAGGTTCCAAATGTGACCGGACAGCTCTCGCTGCCCATCAAACGCATAAATCGCTCTCTCATTTCTGCAGCCGCCGCCTTTGTAAAGGTAATGACCAGGATATTTGCAGGCGGTATTCCATATTCTTTTACTAACTTTTTTGTTCGTTCTGTAATGACAAGGGTCTTGCCGGAGCCTGGGCCGGCCAAAACGAGCATGGGGCCACCTTTGTGAGAGATGGCCTCAGCCTGAGATGGGTTAAAACTCATAGATTACCTCGATAATAAGTCGATTCCTTTTTTGATTCTGGCGATGGATTCCTCTTTTCCGAGAACCTCCATCAGTTCGGTAGCACCGCCCGGTGTCATTTGTTTTCCAGAAACTGCGGTACGGATCGGCCACATGACATAGCCGTTCTTTACGCCTTTCTCTTCCACATATTTTAACAGCATTGCGTAAAGGGCATCGTTGCTGAAGTCCTC
Source organism: Roseburia sp. (assembly GCA_017621905.1). Taxonomy (GTDB): domain Bacteria; phylum Bacillota; class Clostridia; order Lachnospirales; family Lachnospiraceae; genus Roseburia. Next base: position 644 of record JAGASC010000004.1, on the reverse strand, counting down.
CTGGGCCTCAAGAAGCGGTAAGACGTCCTTTAATACCTCAAGGGAAGTCTCTGCGGTGGTCTTCATTTTCTTGTGGGTGTACATGGCAATATCGTATTCCGGCAGTGTCTCAAAAAAGTCGATGTGCTCCGCGATATCCGGGAATACCTCGATACGTGTTTTTACCATGGCTGCAATCTTCTTTAAATCCAGATCCTTTGTGATGACCTGACGGATATAGGGTTCTGCTTTCTCATAGAATGCTTCAAAATCCATAGCTTTGATATATTCGCCGTTCATCCATTTCAGTTTGGTGTAGTCAAATACCGCCGGTGATTTGCTGATGCGGCGATAATCGAATTCTTTGATCAGCTCGTCCAATGTAAAGATTTCGCGATTGTCCTCCGGGCTCCAGCCAAGCAGTGCAATATAGTTTACTACTGCCTCGGTCAAAAATCCCTGCTCGATTAGGTCTTCGAAAGAAGAGTGTCCGCTTCTCTTGGAAAGCTTTTTGTGATTCTCATCGGTAATCAAAGGCAGATGGATATAAGTTGGGGACTCCCAGCCAAATGCATCGTAAAGTCTCTGATATTTCGGCGAGGAGGACAGGTACTCATTTCCTCTGACCACGTGGGTAATATTCATGGTATGGTCGTCCACAACGT
>JAGASC010000044.1 GCA_017621905.1 Roseburia sp. | reverse complement strand
TGCCAGGGCGTAAATAGTGCTTCGTACTTTGCATCCATAGTAAATCGGTGCTCCTTTTGTAAAATTTTTTCGTTTCATGCTACTTTAAATTATAGTATGCCGCGGGTGGGGTGTCAATAAATGCAGGGATGAATTGCGGGTCTTTCAAAATGTTGGGATTACAAAGAATGCATAAGAATAACCACTATAACTATAATAAAAGCGAATTTGTATTCTGCTATAAATTGTGTTAGGATGTATAAAGCAGTAGCAGCAAAAGCGTTGAGACGTAGGACAAATGCTGAGTATGACAGGGACCGAATTGTTGGAAAAATACAGGAGGCAGTAACGGATATGCATTTCGTAGATGCAAAAGGGATTTTGTCTGCACACAATGGTATGAATTTATACAGGGGCTGTACCCACGGCTGCATCTATTGTGACAGCAGAAGTAAATGTTATGGGATCAAACATGAGTTTGAGGACATAGAAGTAAAACAGAATGCTCCGGAGTTATTGGAAAAGGCACTTCGCGCAAAACGAAAAAAGTGTATGATTGGAACCGGAGCCATGTGTGACCCGTATATGCATTGCGAAGAAACAGTAAAGCTGACAAGAAGATGCCTGGAAATGATTGATAGATACGGATATGGAGTGGCAATCCAGACAAAATCTGACCGGATATTGCGAGATTTAGATTTGCTGAAAAGTATCAACGAAAAGGCAAAGTGTGTAGTGCAGATGACATTGACGACATATGATGAAGACTTGTGTAAAATATTGGAACCCAACGTATGCACAACAAAACAGAGGGTCAAAGCGCTACAGATATTTCATGAAAACGGAATCCCAACAGTTGTCTGGCTGTCACCAATTTTACCATTTATCAATGATACCAAAGAAAATATAGACGGGATTTTAAACAACTGTATTGAAGCGAAAGTATATGGAATTATTAATTTTGGAATGGGAGTAACCCTGCGGGATGGAGACAGGGAATATTTTTATGCGGCGCTTGATAAGTATTTTCCGGGAATGAGGGAAAAATACCATCGTAAATATGGTTATGCCTATGAAATTCAAAGCGACAGGAATACGGAGCTGATGGAACTTTTTCGAGATAAATGTGAAAGAAATGGTATTGTACATGACATCAATGCCTGCTTTCATTTTTTACACGAGCTTCCTGAAAAATATGAGCAAATGTCGTTGTTTTAGAATTTTACCATGCCCCACTGCAGTATTTTTTGCGAAAAAATACGGAAAAATAGCTTAAAAATGACTCTGGCGGGGCATGGGAGTACAAAAATTTTGTATATGCCCCGCCGCGGTATTTTATTCAAAGATATATAGAAATCATTCTAATCAGGTTTACCCATAAATAGATTCTACATCCCATTCAAGAATAGCGCCGCTGGAGCCGTCGATTTCAAACTCGTATTCCTTTTTGTCATAATAGATTTTGCCCTCATATTGCAGCTTACTGTTGTCATACTCTGACTTAAATTCACGGATATCCTTGTCTGTAGCGCCGGGTATTTTGTCCAGTGCAATTTTTTTCGCCTCTTCTGTGGAGATGGTCTTGCCATCCGTGGAGCCATTAGCGGTATTCTTGCCATCCGTGGTGTTTTTACCGTCTGTAGTGTTTTTATCGTCTGTAGTATTTTTACCGTCCGTAGTACCCTTACCATCAGTAGTACTTGTACCGTTAGTTGTGCCCGTGCCTTGAACGGCATCGGCAGTCTTGGTATGATACTCTGCATCGTAATCATAATTCAGTACTTCTCCGGTATAAGGGTCAATCTCATAATCATATTCTTTCTGGTCTTTGGTGTAAAATTCCACATCGTATTCTTTCCGGCCATCTTCCCTGTCGATACCACTTTTTACGAAGGTTACCTGGTCAGCTGTCAGGCCCGCGTGTGCCAGTGCGATTTCCTTTGCCTTTTCCTCTGAAATCATGGTTCCTTCCTCACTGCCACCTGATGTTGCTGTGTTGGATTGGGACTGAGTGTTAGACTGGGGCTGGGCAGTGGATTGCGTTCCGTTTTGTGCCGCACCCGCAGTGGTAGAGGGCATGACAGATTCGGAGGCAGAAGTGGATCCGGTTCCGGTTCCAGTGCCGGAAGCGTTTTCTGTTCCCTTGGTGTTGGTCGTTCCGCAGCCGCCAATCAGCAGGGCTGTCAGGGCAATTGTACAAAAAATTGTTTTTCGATTCATTTGATAAAATCTCCTTTTTGCGATATTAGTAATGATTCGGTTTCAGATAGTATTTCGCTTTACTGTTTTTTTATGCATATATTTTGGCATGTCCTCATAAGATGTCTTATCAGATGCACCATGGATGCAATGTGAGATGGGAAAAAGGAAGAAAATCCTCTGCCCTTCACACGATTAAAATCGCTGCCGCAGGCTGCAGTCGCATTTTTCTTTGAAAAACAAGGAGGATTCAAAATGACAGATCAATACGGGACAGGCGTAAGAGAGCGTGGAAAAAATGTTCTGGAGGACGAAAAGGAAAAGTCAACATTTCAGAGTTTTATAGAGCAGTTGAATGACCCGCTGATTTTTATCCTTTTGGTGGCAGCGGCCATCTCGATGCTTTTAAAGGAATTTGGAGATATGGTAATTATTCTGGCCGTAGTGTTTTTGAATGCGGTCATCGGCGTGATTCAGGAGGGAAAAGCCAAGCGTGCCTTAGATGCCTTAAAAAAGATGACAAGCCCACATGCACGGATTCGGGAGGGGGAACATATACGGGATATATCCGCTGCGGATCTGATGGAGGGAGATGTGGTAGTGTTGG
>JAGASC010000043.1 GCA_017621905.1 Roseburia sp. | reverse complement strand
CGGCTTTCCGGTAATCAGCATTGCCCCGGGCAGTTCTGCACAAATACTGCACAGCTTCGTACTTAAACCCAGCAATAATTTACATGGAAAAAGTACCACCTTTGCCAACATCCCTGCTAACAAACCTGCCAGTCCACCGATCACTCCCAGGGTCAGCAGCACTCCCATTGCAGGCAGTACCACCAGATTGACAGCGATGGCATACACCGGAATTTCATAATAATACCAGGCTGCCAGCGGCAGTGTAGCCAGCTGAATCGCCATACTGGGAAAAAGTTTTTCTTCCCATATCTTTTTTTCACCCTGTCGTCTGGGAAGTTTTCCGACCCACACAACACCAATCACTGCCGCAAAGGAAAACCGAAAGCCCGCATCCCACAGCAAAAAAGGATTCTCCCAGAGCAGCACCAGCGCTGCCACTCCCAGTCCATTTAAACTGTCATACCCCCGGCCCAGTGCCTGGGCCAGCAGCTGCAGCAAAAACATAAGTACTGCCCGCTGTGCCGACGTTCCCATGCCCACCATGGTTCCATATACATACATCACCGTGCCTGCCACCGCACCGGCTCCGGTAAATCCCAGTCCCCTGCGCCGCAAAAATTGATAAAGTGACATCCCGATCACCGAAATATGCAGTCCGGATATCGCCATGATGTGAGACAGCCCGGCCACCTGATAGAACCGCTTTATCTCCTGGTCCAAAAGCCCTTTATCTCCCAACACCATATTAACCAGAATACCACCGGTCTCCTCACCCATGGCCTCCGCGTATATGTCCTTTAATCGTTCCCGAAGCTGCCAAAGTCCTTCCCGCCATAGACTTTCCTCGCCATACACGCCCTTTACCTGAATATCTTTTAACTTAAAATCTTTCTTTCTGGCCTCATAAAAGGATTTTTCGTCAAAATTTCCTTCATTTACCGCCACGTTCCACAACTCAACTTTTCCTTCTAACACAAGGATTTCTCCGATTGATGCAAAATCGGAATCAGAATAAACCAGAATCCGGTTACAGGAAACCGGTTCTTTCATAGATTTTTTTATTTGATCTGACTGTATCACACAGGATGTCAGTTCATAGATATATTGATCATATCGAATTTCTTTTCCAACAAGCTTTCCCTGTACGGAAAGCTGCATATTGTCTTCCAGATATGGAAGATATTGCTCTCGGAAATGCTGTTCCGCAGTGTACCGCTGCCACCCGAAAAACATGGCTAATATAATCAGCACAACACGAAGCCATACTTTCCATTGAATCCGGCCATTTGCCGCTACATTCTCTTCTCCTTTTCTCAGCAACGCATAGCCATTCCCACTCAACCGTTTCTCCACCGATAACACATATTTATCATCCCTGGAGGTTTTACCAGTCATCTTCGAATCACACTTTGCCGAACTCATGCATTTCTCGATTTCAAATTTCTTCCACACACACAACAACCCAGTCCCAACCAGGCAGCACACCAGTGCCGCCGGCCAGAACAATTTTCCCCCATATGCAGCAATCAATACCCCAAGGAGAAAGCCTGCCGCCATTCCGCAAAATGGCCTTCGCAGCATACTATTCCCCCTCTGTCGGCTCCTCCGTTACCTTTTCCGTTGGCGGTGCCATGTAATCCAGGTTCCTCTCATACATATCTTCCAGCTGAAAGCTGTCCCTATATACCCCGCTGGTATCTCCATTGATGGAAATCTGCACGCGGTTAATACTCGGCAGTTCTGTCAGCGAATTCACAATAGAATATATAACAATCGCTTCATTTACCTTATAATCATGATTTCGAAACGTCTCATCCAGACTGACATAACAGACTCCATCCACCACAGTAACCGTCATCAGCCTTGTTCCTGTCGGTATCGCCGATTTGGCTCCCTCCTCCGTAGGTCCCTCCAAGAGCTGCTCCATAATCAGCTTTTCCAGGGAAATGTTACTACTGTAGTGAACGTCCTCCCGCACTTCTTTTACCAGCCCGTCTCCGGCCTCATTTGCAAAATAAAGTGTCAGTGTTGTATTCTGGATAGAATTAATCTGCTCGCCGGGATTCTCAATAAAGCTCTCCTGATTCATGCTTCCCACGATATTTCCCTTGGAATCTTTAAGCGGCGTATCCGCCACAAAAAAAGACACGCAATCCACTCCTTCGATCTGCGTCATAGTCCGCACGATAGCAGCCCTGCACAAAACTTCCTCCACCGGTGTCATGCTTGTATAATCCGAGTCAAAGTGCAAGGTCAGAAGCACACCATCCAGCGAATAACTGGTCACTTCCACATCATTTGGGATGGGTTTGCGGTACTCCACATTGTCAGAATCTGAACTTAGCACACGCAAAAACTCCCGTATCAGTCCATCCGTATCCGCTTCCTTTGGCTCATAGGCCACTTCGACAATCCGGCTTTTTTCTTTATTCAAATATTCAATATGGTAGGCACTCTCCACATCTTCCTCACCACAGCCCCAAAGAGCAAACGGTATTATGAGAAGAAATGCCAAAAGCAATCCATATTTCTCATATATTTTTGAAAATCTCAAGCTCCTCTGGCCTCCGTTCATTCAATATAATAATGGCTAAATCGTTATGAAATATAATTCAGCGGAATCCGGACATTAAAAATTGTCCCTTCGCCCTCCGTACTGAACACCTTGATGGCTCCCCGGTGCATCAGAACCGCATTTCTTGTAATGGCAAGACCCAAGCCTGTTCCTCCGATTTCTCTGGAGTGGGATTTATCCACACGATAAAAACGTTCGTAAATATGTTCTAAGGATTCCTCCGGAATTCCGATTCCCGAGTCCTCCACCTTCAGATAAAAATACTGGTGATCCGCATTCAAAGAAACGTGTACCCACCCGTCCGGGCGATTGTACTTGATGGCATTCTCAATCAAATTGGTAAACGCCAGTGTAATTTTCACTTCATCCACATCTGCACTTACCGGCCGGAAACTCTCCAGTACCAGTTCCACATTTTGCTTCTCCGCAATCGGTTTTAGGCGCTTTAGAATCAGTTCCACCAATTCATTGATGTTTATATTGGTGATATTCAAAGTTCCGGCAGCCTTGTCCATTTTTACCAGGGACAGTAAATCGTTGATAATTTTTGTCTCACGATCCACTTCATTTCCGATATCCGCCATAAATTCCTTATATAATTCCACCGGTACATTTTCCATGCTGTTGATGGAGTCTGCCAGTACTTTCATGGACGTCAGCGGGGTCTTTAACTCATGGGACACGTTGGAAACAAATTCCTGCCTGGAATCATCCAGTACCTTCATCCGGGCCAGCATTTCGTTGAACTTTTCGCAGATTTGAATGGTTTCTGTGTAATCATTAATCTGTAAGGTATCTGCACCGTATCCGGTCTGAATCACTTCGATCGACTTGGACATCTTGTGAAAAGGTTTTACCAGCTGCGCCGCAATCAGACATCCAAAAAAGATTGAGCAAAAACTGCAGACCAATTCTATGACCAGTGTGGTCTGTCCCAGATAATCCGAATTGAGATTAATACTGTCTGTGGACACGCTGACCATAAACACACCGATGATTTCTTTCTTCTCCATGTCCTCATCCATGCGAACAAGCGGTACCGTCATTTCAATATAACGGTTTTCAGAATCATACTTGGAGATTTCCTGCCCGTAATAACTTTTTATCACTTCTTCCGAAATAATCGTCTTTCCTTCGTCCAGATTATAGGTATCCCTGACAATATGAAAACTATCATCGATAATCATGACACGGCCATCGTAAATCGTGGACAGCTGGTCCAACTGCACATTGATCATTGCCGTATCCCTGCTGTTCAGATAATCACTGGAAACGATTTGATTTGCCAGAATTTTTGCCTGGCTTAGGATCTCACTTGTCCGGATCGATACTGCCCTTGTCTCATAAGAATTGAGCATCCCGGCACGAAGCAGGATGCTCGGTATCACTCCAATTAGGATAAACAGAAGAATCAGCCTGAATCTCAGGCTTTTTATAAAATCAACTAAATTTTTAAATCTTGTCATTCCTTACACCTTAAGAATTCTGAGAATAATAATAGCCAACTCCCCACTTGGTATGAACATACTTCGGCTCACTCGGGTTACTCTCGATTTTTTCACGGAGACGGCGCACATGCACATCCACGGTACGCACATCTCCCGGATATTCATATCCCCAGACAAGATTGAGCAGATTTTCCCTGCTGTATACCTTGTTAGGATTGTTCACAAGAAGCTCCAGCAGATCAAATTCCTTTGCAGTCAGATTGACTTCCTTACCCAAAATGAAAAGCCTGCGGCTCTCACAATCAAGACGCAAATCTCCTGCCTCGACTACCTTTGAATCCTCTTTTTTCGGCATAGATGCCGCTGTTCTTCTCATGATAGCCTTGATTCTTGCCTTAACCTCTAATATATTGAAAGGTTTTGTGATATAATCATCTGCACCGTATTCCAGCCCCAGAATTTTGTCCATATCATCACCCTTAGCTGTCAGCATAACAATGGGCATATTGGAAAACTCCCGGATGTGCTGGCACACCTCAAAGCCATCCATCTTGGGCAGCATGATGTCCAGCAGCACCATATCGTAAGAATTCTCTGTCGCCAGCTTGAGGGCTTCCTCTCCATCATATGCACAATCTACTTCCATTCCGTCCTGCTCTAAACTGAAACGGATTCCTTTTACAATTAACTTTTCATCATCAACAACCAGAACCTTTTTTGCCATCTTCACTTCACCCTTATATAATCTTTTATGCGGTTATATACACCCTCTTTGATACCTTCCACGTTCATGATTTCCTCAATACCGGAGAAGCTTCCCTTCGCCTCCCGATATGCGATGATACTGTCCGCTTTCGACTGCCCGATTCCCGGCAAAGTCATCAGCTCTGCAGCGGAAGCTGTATTGAGATTCACTTTAACCGTCCCGGTCCCGCCTGCTTCACCGTTCCCTGTTCCACCGGTTTTTTCTGTCGTTCCGGCAGAATCTGCGGCAGTACCATTTGCCACGGCAGTACCATTTGCCACTGCAGTACTATTTGCCGTTGCCGTCCCTGCTAAGTCAGCTGTAACACCGGCGGCTGCTTCTTCTTTCGTCAGTATACGCACCATCTGGCCATCCGATACCATTTCAGCCTGATTCACAGACTCTAAGCTGGCATCCTCCGTAAGTCCTCCTGCCAGAGCTACTGCCTCATAAATTCGGCTGCCTTCTTTTAACACATAGACTCCCGGATGCTCCACTGCACCACATACATACACATAGCATTGCTCTGACTCTTCTGTGCCGGGTGTATCTAAAATATCTGCACCACCATCGGCAGTATGTTCATCCAATGAATCACCAATAGCTGTACTCTCTGTATTCTGATTTTCCATAAACGCATCGCCGGTGTCAGGATTCTCCGTCACAAACTCCGTCTCCTGTCCGGCTTTCTCTAAATATACCCTGTCCGCCTCCCCGCATCCTATCTGAACGGACAGTAACATAAACGCGGCGAAAACCGCTGTCAGTCTCTTAATCATAAGCATTCTCCTTCTTTCCTTTTCAGAATGAAGGAGTCCTCAATGCCCGATATATTCATTTTAACGAAAATTGTGAACTATGACAAGTGCAT
>JAGASC010000003.1 GCA_017621905.1 Roseburia sp. | reverse complement strand
CTGCAAAATCTGCCAGACTTACAATGTTATCTTTTTCGTAGGCTTTCAGTGTTCCTGCTGTCGTAGCTGCCATCAATGCCTCTACATCTTCATAGCCTGCATCTCCGGTATGACCTCCATCCGTATGCAGCACATCAAGCAAATTTACCATAGCAAGATAGCTTTCCCCTACCGGCTGCATAACGGAATCTTTAAAGTATACCATCATATTATATAAATCCGGCACATATTCTGTAACATCCAGCTCTTCCAAAGGAGCTCCATCGCTAAACCTTTGATCAATAACGCTCTGCGCATAAATCTGAATGAGTCCTTCTAAGGACTGAATATAAGATTTTCCGGGTTCCTGCGTTTCATTTGTCATGCTGGCATAATTATTTTTTGCAGTCGCAAGGTTTTGGTTGATTTCCTTTAAAAGCTGCGTTTGCTGAGCGGCTCCCTCCACATTTTCATACTTTACTGTCGAAATAGCCCGAACACCCAAATGGATTCCCTTTAAGTCTGCCAAAAAGGCTCCCTGCCCGTCATTGACAGATGCATCGTAATATACATACGCAAAATCATCATCCGTTACCATGCTGCTGACACGACCATCCTCACCATAGCTAACACCATACAATGGATTTGTCAAAAGACCGCTGGTACCATTCAGTGCTGCCGGACGCAGTGTGATTTTTGACAAACCATAAGATGGGTCGGATAAATTAACAAGGTTACCCCAGGTAATATTGGCAGCTGTAACGGCTGTCCCTGCACCGGTGGAGTCTCCCACTGCAGATGTTCCGGGTGCAGAACCGGTTCCATTGGCGAGTGCAATCTCTAAACTGCCATTTGCGGTTACGGTTGTGTCAACGCTTGTAACCTCCGGCGCTGTGGATAAGGTTGTCCAAGCATACGTAGCTGTCACTGCAATCGTCAATGCTATCACAAGCATCATTGCCGCTGCTGCCACTTTTTCCTTCATCCCCGGAAGGGCATCCTGATATATTTTTATTCTTTCTCTGGTTTCATTGGTCATTGCCCTGTACCTCCCTGACCTTCACGCTCATATTGAATGAAAAAAGAAATTTCAATCTGGTAAAGTGTGATATCATTTTCTATCCATGAAACTATAGCACGATAAGTACCTGCCTTAGCATTGTTCGGTATAAGCGTCAGCACATCACTTTCTTTCATAACAATTACGTTTTCTGCCGCTGCCCAAATCGGCTCTTCATCGCCTACAGTAAGATGTTCTATTGTAATCGTCGGTTCTAATTCTCCCCATTTATAGGAAATCGGAAGCATTCTTCCTTCTCCGCCTACAACCAGGGGTAAATCTTCCTCTGAAATCTGCGGCAATTCCACATATTTCATTGTGTAGGTTTTTCCTTCGCCTGTTGTCAGTGAGAAATCTTCCATTAATTCTGTTTGTGAAAGGTCTATCTCAGCTTCTTTCCCTGCAGGTATCGTAATACTCCCACCATCATATAACAGATAAGTATGATTCTCTATGACACACTTCGTCATTGCAGGAAATTTTCCTAATTCGCAATCTGTATCCTGGCCATTGACCAGCTTTACTATCTCTTCCGGATGATACTGGCTTGGATAATACTGCAAGTCTCCGGTTGCTTTCGTTTCGTTTTCTATCTCTGTATCAATTATAAGCGATGCGGAAAATGTTCTTTCTCCCAGTTCTATTGTCGCTTCCGCGGAAAGTGACTTTGAGTCTGATTCAGATTCTGATTCAGCTCCGATATTTGCTGCTGTTTTCTGCTCATTCTTTACTTTTGTTTCTGTTTCCGTCTCTGTTTCAGTTCCGTTTCCTGCTTCCGGCTCAGTCCCGGCCTCTGATGTTGTCCCGGTTTCTGTTTCCGTTCCATTTTCGGCTTCTAACTCGGAGCTGTTTCCCGATGTTGTCTCGTTTTCTGTTCCTGGTTCTGATACATCTCCTGTTCCACTTTCTGCGGCTGCTTGTCCGGTTCCACTTTCCGACGTAGTCTCAATTCCGCTCTCCACAGCTGACTGTACATTTTCGCTTTCTAATGCAGACTCGATTCCGCTCTCTGCTCCCGAATCGCTTTCTGTGTTAGTTCCGCTTTCAGGCGTTGACTCGGTTCCTGTTCCCGGTTCTGTCCCGGTTTCCGTTCCGTTCCCCGCTCCCGACTCATCCCCGGTTTCCGTTCCACTCCCCGCTCCCGACTCTGTCCCAGTTTCTGTGCCACTCTCTGTCCCAGACTCGGAATCCGTTCCATTTTCCGTTCCAGTCCCTGTCCCGGTTTCCGTTCCACTCTCCGTTCCTGGCTCGCTTTCTACCTCACCTTCAACAGCTTCTATCATGTTTATTGTAAGTTTTACGGTATATTCTGACTTATCCATCACAAACTCGTCCGCATCCACAGACACATTCATTCTTTCATCATCACTGGATACAGCCTTTACTGTACCCGTTATATTCTCAAGCGTTTCATAATCCTCACAGTATACGGTAATTGGAATCACCAATTCCTTAAATTCATTCTGAATCAGTATCGTCTGTCCTTCTTCCGCAAGGAAATTACAGCTGACCAACGCTTCTGTTTCTTTCGACGGTTCCAACTGTACCGTCAGCACGTCGTGATTCATCACACGCGCTGTGCTCGGAGTCGGAAAACAAAGAATACTTCCTACTATTAATATCAATGAAAGTCCTGAACAACCCAATATCAGACTTTTTTTCTGTTTCATCTGTCTTCCACCTCCTTCTCTCTTTCTTTCCTATATCAATTCATTCTATTTATATATCAAAAACTTATATTCCGCCCGGCTTTGCATTTGCAATCAGGCTGAGCGCTGTCGGCAGTTCACATGCCCCCTCGACGGTGAGAGTCATTTGCCTGCTGACATACTGTGTTCCCGGAAAAAACCATGACAGTTCTTCTCCGGCTTCATTATAAAAGCGGTAAATCCATCCGGGTCCATACAGCGAATACATCGTTGTCCCTTCTACGACTTCTGAATAAACTGCCGCATATGTATTTCCGCCATCTGTCAGCGTAATGGTAAATTCCTCAGGATTTCCCACCCCAATCGTTGCAAATAGTGAAAGACTTGCAATCTGGTCATAAGTACAATAACTATTTTCTTCTGCCCCGTTAGCCAGCAGGAAATTCACAACATACGTATTTTCTTCCTCGCCTCCAGCTTCCGTACTTTCTCCTTCGCTCACGACCTCCATGCTGTCGCCCTCACTCGCAGCATCTGTATCATCAATTTTTGTAATATAAATCTGTTCTGATTTTGCCTCATAATGGAACAAAAGCTCTTTTGATTTGTTTTCCTGATAACGTGCCAAAGATGTTCCTAACACTAATAGGAAAAGAGCTCCGCAAAACAGAAACACCATCAGAAAATTAAGCCAGGCTTTTTGTTTTCTATTCATTCGCATCATATCTTGTAATTGTCCCATTTACAGTTCCGTTATAAGTTCCGCCGTAAATTTCAAAGGTGCCATAGTCATTCCAGTTTGCACTGCCGGCAGCTCCGGTAAAGGTTCCATCATATATCAGGACTTTTCCTGGACCTTTTCCCTCGGTGCCGACCATCTCTACTGCATATGCAGCGTTGCTGGTAATCACGTTTTCTCCCTTAAGTGTTACACTGACTGTCCAGTCATATCCCACCTCAACATAAACACCGTCACCGGTATCCGTATACCCGCTTTTTAACACTGCAGCAGCTAATATTTCCTCCGCACTGCCGGTGCCTGCAATCTCACTGTCATAAATATTGACAGTACCTCCCTTTACAGCGATTCCAGTCATACCGCTGATCTTACATTTACTGATGGTTGTCACAGACCTCTGCTGGGGCTGATAAAGTCCGCCATAATAACCATAGATTTCACTGTTTACCAAAACAAGTTCTGTTCCCCAGCGTGCATCTTCCGCAGAACTATTACCCTGTCCTATAATCGCAACATAATATTCACTATAAACCTTACTGTCCTGAATCACCATCTTTGTATTGGCAACCGTAGCAGAGCCATTTCCCTGCAAAACAATGGTTGTCTGCGCTGAACTCAGATCACAGTTTATAATCTGTATCGTGGAATCCGCAGTCTGCGATGTCATATCCTGCACATAAACAGCACTGTCCACTCCACTGACCTTCACACCACTCAACACCAGATTTCCACCGGCCGTATCAAATGCCTTGATATTAAGTTTACCGGACAGCGCAGTTGCATTTGATGTTCCCACAACTTCTCCGCCAGTCACCGTCAGCGTCGCACCATCTGTCACAGAAATCATGCTATATTCTGTTTCTGTACCACTATATCCCAGTGTATATCCGTTCAAATTCAGGACCTTTGTGCCCTCTGTGAAGGAAATGGAACTCTCTAAAGATACATCCGCACTCAGTTCCACCACATCCACTTTATCATTTGTCAGTGCTGCTTTTAGCTGAGCTTCCGTGTTCACGGGCTCTGTTTCTGCCGACACGTTATATGCCGTCAATATGATGGTTGCAGTAGCTGTCACGGCTTCCGTTGAATTTGCCAGCCCGGTATCATAGCTAATTCCTGCTTCGACTTCCTCCTGTGTACAAAGATAAGCCCACACGCCATAGCCGTTACTGTCTATCTCTACCGGATAATAAATCTGATTTCCTACCGTAACCGCTTCTGCAACATCGATGTTTCCTTTATAACCATCTTCTGACGATATCTCAGTGAGGAAATCCGACACAGCTGTTTCCCCGATTTTCACCAACTGATGAACACTTTTCTCTGTGCCGGTCTCGAACACAGCCTGCTCATAATCATATGCAATCGGGCGCACATATTCATCTACAGTCACTGCCGTTTCCGCAGAATCATTTACCGTTCCGCGGAAATAATAGCCTACCATATCATAGACCCATTCCCACTTGATAGGCACATCATTATAATAAATGTCATTCATGGTCAGCTTCTGACCGGCTAGAATCGTATAAACATAATTTTCCGGCGAAGAAGCGCCAAGGTAAACTCTCGATGTTGTCTCAGCTACTGTCCCGACTGTGGTACCGGTAGTCGCATCTCCTGTTGTTGTCCCGGCTGCGGCATCCTCTACTGCCCCGACTTCTGTCTCCTGCGTCTTTGCCACATCCGCATAAAAGAAAATTCGTTTCTGAAGCTCCGGATCCATAGCCGCCTTTGAAATCGTCACACCAATTTTCACACTTTCCATACCCCCACTGTTGTCCACAGTAAGTGGAACAATCCCTGAGGTACCCGGTGCAATTGCTATGCTCGACTCTGCCACCGTAATCTTTTCGGAATCAAATCCCCAGCTCTCCGTCTTAAAGACTAGGTCGCTGGTCTGCGCAACATTGGTAAACCACGCCGCTGTCATGGCAAAAATAAGCACGACAACCAACAAAATGGACGCAACAAGGATAAGCAGCTGCATTGTGATTCTTTTTTTTATTTTAACTTTTATTTTATCCTTCCTGTTCTCTGTCAGGTTCCTGATTTCGTCCATTCAATTCCTCCATCAGTTCTTTCCTGAGGGTTTCATATATTGCCTCATAATCCGCGTAAGTCAATGTTGTATATCCGGGAAGCAGTTCGGAGTCCTTTATCTCTTCCGATATTTCCTCAGCTACCCCCCGTTCCAGCTCATATCTTGCAAGCATGAGCTCCTTCTGCAAGTTCTTTACTGCATTTTGTAAAATCAATCCTGAAACCAGCAGTACCGGAAATACAATGCACACAAAAAATCCAATCTTTCCGCTAAGAAACGATAACATATTGTTCAGCACGCTCTCCTTTCCGCTGTACCAGGTTACCCTTCCGATGAGATTTGCTGCATCTACATAGTAAGGATCCGATGACATATTGGCATCCCCCCTGGTTTCCAGTTGAATCGCTCCATTCTCATCCTGTTTGATGTCTGCGACACGATGCGTGACAATGGAACCGTATATCTCGGCAACCTTTGTGCGATAGCACACAATATCGCCGGTATTAATCTGGTCAATCTCTGTATCCTTGCAAATTAGGATTGCTCCTGTCGGAATCGTGGGCTCCATACTGCCCGTCACAACACGAAACAGGCTGTACCCGCCAATATTCACATATCCTCTCGTCACGACCTGAACCGCAAAAATCAAACAGATTGACGCTGCAATTGCCAAAATTACGGAAGATATAATATATGCCTTCTTTTCACCAATCATTGATCAGCTCCTGATAACTCAAGTCCCAGAGCGAACGAAGATGCGGATACTGATTCACTGTTGGTGCAGTCTGCATCCTGTCCCTCCAACCAAATATACATGCGAATGCGTTGCGGCGTATTTGCCTTCAATGTTGTAATCACCACATCGTCCGTCGCCCCCGCCGTCTCCAGATTTTCGGAAGCCGCACTCACGGTTGTCCCACTTGCCGCCCCGTATAAATCTGCTGTATTTTTATAGAAATTACCGCTTTTTACATAAGCTGCCACCTGCCCCTGCAGAAGCTCTGTATAAAGCGCAGCCTCTGCCTTTTCTGCAGTCAGCTCCTGCTTATTTACAATTGCGGTCTGTAATATCTGATTCATCGCCAAATCCTCTCCCATTGCTTTCCAGGTACTTGCTTCCTGTACCATCAATCGGCTGCTGACATCTTCCTCGGAAATATAATCTCCGTAAGGATTGTAGCAAAGCGGCTTTGTAATGATGTAATTACCGTCTGTCAATGTTGCTGACGGATGGCTAGTCGCATTCGGCTCATAAATCACAAACTGATACTCCCTGGTAGCCGTCTGCCCTTTCTCCTGATACACTCCGAGCACACTCTTATATTGTGTATTATAGTTTTCGCTTGCCGCATAAGCTGCCATCGTCTCAGTGCCTGCGGTATCCGCATTCACCAGAAACCCGATTCTCGCACTTGACGCTACGATTCCCTCTGTATCTGCGAGCCTAAAACCATCTTCTATTTCTTCCACGCCCGGAAGTTCAATCAGAAAGCTTCCCTCATTGGTTTTTGTGTCTGTGGAGACACGAAGGTTGTATTCCGTTCCCGGAGATACCACCCAAAAATCCAGATAAATATAATTTCCTCCCGCATTCTCCGTTACATTGGCATACTGCAAGGTTCCATCCACCGCAAACTCACAGAAATCCTTTAACGCTGCGGTATCTTCATCATATACAGGTATAAGCCAGTAAAGACCGTCTGCCGTAGAAACCGGACTTAACCCGGATAATTTCTTCAAGTAATCGTAAGATTCATATTTGGAAATATTCAGATAATTACTGAATTCTCCCGGGTAATGAACCGTAACCTCATTTCCATTGGCATCTGTCACAGTTTTTGTAAGATCTGCGGCCAACAGAATCGTTTTTCCTCCGCTGATTGCTACTTGAATTCCATTTACTGTCGGACTCTGTGACAATGTCAGCCATGCATAAGAGGCACCCACAATCATGGTCAACGCTACCATGATGCTCATTGCAGAGGCAGCAAGTTTGAGATATATTTTTTTCAAGATTGTGCCTCCTTCCCAAAGTTAAGACAATTCGTAACTGCTCAATCCCTTCACAGTTACAGCTATTTTTTATTCCAAGGTCTTCTTCACAAGGCGTTCCCTGCGAAGCATTTCCCTTTCTTCCACTTGTTTACGCCATTCTTCTTCTGCCTGTGTGCGAAGCTTCCGACGCTTATCCAGATTCTGCGCAAAATAGGTAAGCTCTGCTGCATAAGCCTTTAAGTACTCCATGGCTTTTTGTCGCAACTCCTCGTCTTCCATCCTCTGTGCAGCATCTGCAAAATCTTCCTTTTCTCTATACCACAGCGCTTCTTTTTCTCTTCGGCTTAACACCCGATCTTCCAGATTCGATTTGAAATACTGAATTTCCTCCTGGAAAATTTTGCTGCGTCTCTGATCTCTCTCGCTGCGAAGCTTTAATTCCTCGCGCCTGCGCTGTTCTTCTTCTTCTTTTTCTTTCCGAATTCTCTCCTTCTCCTGCCGCATCTCGGCTCTCCGGAGCTTTTCTTCTTCTGTTCTTCGCTCTTCCTGTTCTTCCACCATTCGGAGACGTTCCGCTGCCTCCTCATGCATCAGCTGCTCTTTGGTCAGCTCTTCGATTAAGACCTTGCGGATTTCCACATCCGGCAGATCATAATCCTCTGTCAGCTCTTCGATAATCCGATGAATCATCTTCGGCTTTATCTCTCTTGATTTTTCTCTTGCCGCAAAAGGAATCTTACGGTCCCTTTCACTCTCCAGATACCCTTTCAAAATCAGGTAATTAAACATAATATTCCGGTAGATGTCCTCTTGGAAACGCTCATTGATTTCCGGGTTCTGCTCTACGATCTCGATGGAATAACCCACCTCATTATAACTCTTAAGAAATTCCCACAGCCGCAATACGGCTTGATAG
>JAGASC010000042.1 GCA_017621905.1 Roseburia sp. | reverse complement strand
TTTCTGATTGCCATCTCCTGTTTCCTTTCTTATTTTGTTTGAATTCTAGAACGGATTTACCGGATCAAAGTCGAATTGGACCATCCGTCCTCCCTGTTCCTGTTCTTTCATCAGTTCTTCAATGGTATCCTTTGCTGCTATCAGCATCCGTTTGTTCTGATGCTTCACATACAGCACCGTCCTGTATACATCACTAATCTTTGCTACGGATGCCGCTGCAGGCCCAATCACTGTCAGACCATGATCTGCCTCTTTCGTCAGTTCCCCGGCAAATCTTTCTGCCAGCTCCATACCATCCGCCTCTTCCTTTGTAAAAACCTGCACCGCCAGCATATGATGTATGGGCGGATAATCTGCCAGTTGCCGGTAAATAATCTCCTCCCGGTAAAAGTTCAGATAGTCCTGTGTTGCCGCATTGACAATACTGTAATTGTCCGGCTGATACGTCTGGATAACCACCTCTCCCTTTTTATCGCCTCTGCCGGCTCTTCCTGCCGCCTGCGTCAACAGCTGGAAGGTTCTTTCGGCAGCCCTGTAATCTCCGGCACTTAATGACAGATCCGCAGCAATCGCTCCGACCAGGGTTGTATTGGGGAAATCATGCCCCTTAACGATCATCTGGGTTCCGATCAGAACATCTGCCTCATTGGCTGCAAAGGAAGATAAAATTCTTTCATAATCATCCTTTTTCCGTGTGGTGTCTGCATCCATCCGAAGCACTCTCACAGAAGGATACCATTTTTTCAGTTCTTCTTCAATACGTTCGGTCCCTGCCCGGAAGCCTGCAATATATGCAGAACCGCAGCCGGGACATTTTTCCGGCATATCTGCCTCATACCCGCAGTAATGGCATATAAGCTTCTGACGTCTTCCTTGTGCTCCTCCGGATACATAATGCTGCGAAAGCGAAACATCACAATGGGGACATTTGACCACATACCCACATTCGCGGCAGGAGACAAATCCCGCATAACCGCGCCGGTTGATAAAGAGCATGATCTGCTCTCCTCTCACCAGACGCTCTGTCATCAGTTCCTTTAATTTGCGCGAAAAGAAGCTTTTATTGCCAGCCTTTATCTCCGCCCTCATATCTGCAATATATACCTGTGGCAGCACGGCATTCTGCGGACGATGCTTCAATTCATATAAAGCGTATTCTCCGCATTCTGCCTTATAATAGGATTCCAGCGAAGGTGTGGCACTTCCCAGCACCAATGCAGCATGCTCCCGCAAAGCCAGATATTCTGCCACCTCTCTGGCATGGTACTTTGGCATTTTTTCACTCTTATAGCTGTTCTCATGCTCCTCATCTATAATAATCATTCCCAGACGGTCAAATGGGGTAAACAATGCCGACCTTGGACCGATCATAACATCCAGCTGTCCTGTTCTTGCCCGCTCATACTGATCATATCGTTCCCCATCAGATAGCCGGGAATGCAGTACCGAAACCCTGTCACCAAAGCGTGCATAAAAACGCATCAGTGTCTGAAAGGTCAGTGCGATCTCCGGAATCAGCACAATCGCCTGCTTTCCCTGAGCAATATTATACGCAATCAGTTCCATATATACTTCTGTCTTACCGCTACCGGTAACTCCATGAAGTAAAGAAACTCCCGGCTGCTTTTCCTGCATACTCTTTATGATGCCATCAACGGCTTGTTGCTGTTCCCCGGAGAGCGTATGTTTTTGTACCATCCGGTCACCTTTGGGCACAGGATTCCGGTATTCTCTGGTTGTAATAATCTGAAGAACACCCTGTTTTTCCAATGCCTTTATCGTCGATGGTGCCACATTCATCTTGCCGCTGACAAGCTGGTACGGCAGCTCCTTTACAGATAAAAACTCTTCCAAAAGACGCTTTCTTGCAATCTGCCGGTACGGATGACACTTCTTTGCCAGTTCACATAGTTGCTCGTCATCTGCCAGACACTGCAGCCACTTATGCTCCTGCTCTTTGATCTTATGCTTCACCGGAAGGACTGTCTTCAATGCTGTAATCATCGTAGAGCCATAATTCTTTTTCATCCAGTACGCCAGCTGTATGACCTTACTCTCTGCACTGACTGCCTTTTCATTCACGGCAAGAATATCTTTAATCCTGGACTCCTCCAACTCAGCCTGATCTGTCAGTTCCAGAATATACGCCCGTCGTTCCGTATCGCCCCGTCCAAACGGCACAACCACTTCTTTACCAACCTCTGCCACCTTCTGCAATTCGTCAGGAATATGATATTGAAACAGGCGGTCCAGCTTTTCATGGGAAATATTCACTATTACATTGGCATACTTACTCATTCCCGTGAAGTTTCCTCCTACTTATCATCCTCTTATGCGAGTTCGTTGCACAGCTGCTAATCTCTGTGCTTCTCTATCCTTTTCCATTTACTGATGATTCTGCTCCTGCAGAATCTCCCGAATCAGAACCCTTTCATCCATAGGGTGCTTAACGCCTTTAATTTCCTGATAATCCTCATGTCCTTTTCCGGCCAGTACAATAATATCTCCCGGTTTTCCGTGATGAATGACATAGGCAATTGCTTCCTTACGATCAGGAATCTTAATATATTCCCCATCTGTCTTTTCGATTCCGGTCACGATATCCCCGATAATATCAAGAGGTTCCTCATCTCTTGGATTGTCAGAGGTAATCACCGTCAGATCTGCCAGCCGCCCACTGACTTCTCCCATCTCAAAGCGGCGCAGCCTTGAGCGGTTACCGCCGCATCCGAAAAGACATACCAGTCTTTCGGGTTCATAGGCACGAAGTGTTGTCAACAGGCTCTCCAACGCCATGGCATTGTGCGCGTAATCAATCATCAGGGTAAACTGATTTGATACCGGCACCATCTCTATCCTTCCCTTTACTCTTGCCTGCTGCAGAGCCGCATGGATGCCTTCCCCGGATACATTAAAATGTCTGCAGATTGCCAGTGCCGTAAGTACATTATAAACACTGAATCTTCCCGGAAAATACGCTTTCACTTCCATATTCATATTGCCACATGCACGAAAGGCAACCCCAAGCTTTCCGTCTTCCTTAAAAAGCTTCAGTTCCTTCGCACACAAATCATTTTTCTCATCCAGTCCGAACGTTTCCACCTGGCAGGTATGATTCTCAAGAATCCTGCCACAATGTACATCATCTCCATTTAAAATACCAATCCTGCAGTTTTGGAACAACAGGCTCTTGCAAAAGAGATAATCATCAAAGTCCTTATGTTCATTCGGTCCGATATGATCCGGCTCAATATTGGTAAAGATGCCGTAATCAAAGACAAATCCGGCACATCGGTGCATCATCAGCCCCTGGGAAGAAACCTCCATCACAACAGCATCGCAGCCAGCCTCAACCATTTCCGCAAAATATTCCTGCAGATAATAGGATTCCGGTGTGGTATTGGCAGAAGGAATGGTACGTTTGCCTGTCATGATCTCAATTGTTCCGACCAGTCCTACTTTATATCCCGCATGCTCCAGAATTGATTTTACAAGATATGTCGTCGTCGTTTTCCCCTTCGTTCCGGTAATGCCGATTGTTTTCAATTTTCGTGCCGGATGCCCGAAATAAGCAGCCGATATGCATGCCATGGCATATCTTGTATTCTCCACATATATGACGGTAACACGTTCGTCCGGTACCGTCACCGGCTTTTGTGCAACAATTGCGGCTGCACCACCTGCTGCTGCGGCTGCTGCCACGCTGTGCCCATCAAATTTCGCACCCTCTATACAAATAAAAACACAATCCTTAACAATATTACGGGAATCAAAAACAACCTGCGTAATCTGCCTGTCTGTGTCCCCCTGCACACACCGATATTCAAGATCTCCCAGGAGCTTCTCCAAAGTCAGCATAATCTATCCTCCACCTTAGATTAATCTATACTATATATTATACCCAATTCCCCCAAATGACAAGGAAATCGCTTCTATCCTTCCCTGATTACATAATTTTCCTTAACTTCATTATTATCCTAATTGCATTTTTATCTTTATCTACATTTTTATCCTTAATTACATTTTTACTAAATACACTATTCTTTCTTAAGTACACTATTCTTTCTTAAATACACTATTCTTTCTTAAATACACTATTCTTTCTTAAATACATTTCTCTTTCAGAAGTTGACAAAATTAGAAAATAAAATATCTTTCACATTTTAAACACATAAAAAACACAACTGTTCTGTATTGTATGTATCAGATAGTTGGTTTACTTACTATCTCCCCCTCATAATGAAAACCACCGTTTCGGCGGTGGTTTTCACTCCTTTTTCTTTTTCTCCTTTTGGTATCACTGATTTTCAATATCTTTACGCAATTACATTCTAGATTTTACCACTTAAAATGGCACTATGACTTTTTCAAGTGGTATTTTCCACGTTTTTACTGTGCCTCATTCTTTATTTTACCACTTAAAATGGTGTTACGCCTTATTCAAGTGGTTTTTAGCACGATTAGCCAGCTGCATCAGCAGAAGCAATGCAATCTCCACCCCAAAAACAACAGCAAGAACCGTTACATTACGGATAAAATCATGGTCAAGCAGTGCAAATATCTTCTCTCCGCTCCATTCTGCCAGTTCCACCACCTTACAATCCTGACAGGTTGCAAGTACAATCAGGAAAGATTGCCCAATATATTCCAGCGGACTGCATTCATTAATCCACCTGCAGATCAATAACAATCCACAACAAAGAAAAACTGCGGCTCCAAAAAACAGAACCATTTCCCCCGTAACCAGATAACGGAAAGAAATTGAAATAGCAAGCTTTCTTCCATTACAAATAGCAAGCCAGGAACCTGAAATCATAAGTCCTATTCCCAACAGTACCAGCTGTAATTTCTTTTTATCAAACCACCGGATCAGCATACTCATACCCTCTCCCACGGCACAGAAGAACATTCCGACACAGCCTCTCCAGACTGCATATACCATCTGCAGAAGAAATACCTCCGGTGACATCCTCTTTCCCACCAGGTATACCGGAATTCCATTGATCCCACAGATTACCGCTGCCAGAATAGCGCTCAGCACCAGCAATACTATGTAATCCAGCTTTTTACGTAGCAACTGATAGCCTGTTACACTGATCAGCATAACCGGCAAAAACCAAAGCAGCATTCCTCCATAAAGAGAGAAAAACTCCATAATCCGTTCTACAATTACAGCTTTGCCGGACTGTGCCAAAGAAAGGACCATAGCAACACATTCTGAAAAAACAACCAGAAGGCTGATCCAGAAGTACGGAAGCAGAAACCGCCTTGCTTCCAAGCCAAAAATCTTACTGCCACTCCTCTCATACAGTCTTTTTTCTCCAATCAGTGCCCCTTCTGCCACTAAAAATAAAAGTAACCCAAATGCATTAATCCAGATTTTATAATTCTCCGGCATCATTCCAAGATTGCCGAGAAGTATCAGTACAATCCCAAGCCCCCGATATACATCAATATATCTGCTTCTCTCTTCTTTCATATGTTTTCTGCCCTCTCATTGCTAACAATAATCTTCCATAATGAACTGAATGGTTCTTTTTCCCTGATATTCATTCCACTGGGGATAAAAAGCAGCTGAAAATCGAATTTCTCCCCCCTTACCGTGAAAAGCCTCCTGTACCTTTTTTTCTCCGTATTTATCTATAAGAAAGTTTCTGAATGCCACATTTTTATCAAAAAACAATGTCAGCTCTGCTACGCCTTGATTCGTATCCATCACACGGTATTTTCCGACTTTTCCTTCTGCCCCGAGCAGCCTTGCTCCCAGAAGCAGCAGATTTTTTCTGGCAAACAACGGTTTTGTGTTACCGTTTCCAAATGGTTCCAGAAGCGAAAATTCATCCAGCAGTTTTGGAGTCATATAGGAAAACGGCATATCCGCATCGATATAGATTTTCTCTCTGAAATCCGTTTCTGTCAGTGTACAGTTTTCATTTAACCGTTTTGTAAGATCCGGCAGCTTCTCCTTCGGCAGGGAAAAGCCTGCCGCCTGTGCATGCCCGCCAAATTTTGTGAAGATATCCCTTACTTTGGACAGTTCCTCATACATATGATACGCATCTATGGATCTGCCGGAGCCTTTTAAGCCTTCCTCTGTATCTGTAACAACCAGGGTAGGTCTGTGATATCTTTCCCTGATTCTGCCTGCCACAATTCCGGCAATGCTTTCATGGCACTTTGGCAGATAAATAACATATACCGATTCTCCATCATGCATCCCCTGTTCAATCTGCTCTATAGCCTCCTTGGTTCCCTGCTCCGTATAGGTCTTACGGCTGTCATTCATGGCTTTCAGCTCTCCGGCAAGACGCATTGCCTCTGCCTCCTGATCTGCCATAAGAAGCTCCAGGGCTCTTGATGCTGTATCAATTCTTCCTGTTGCATTAATACATGGGCCAAGCAGAAAGCCAAGATGATATGCCGTAACGGGCTGTCCCCAAAGCCCCATGACACTAAGCAATGCTTTCAGACCGACAGATTCCGTATTGGCCATAAGCTGCAGTCCTTCTTTTACCAGAGCTCTGTTTTCACCCTTCAATTCCATAACATCGCCAACGGTAGCAAATGCGGCAAGCTGTAGAAGTTCCCGGTCCAGCTTTTCCCACCGGTCTTTCCAGCCATCCTGCATTGACAGCCTTCCGATATAGTTCTCCTGAACCATGGCACAGACCAGTTTATACGCAACCACCGCTCCACAGATCCCAGCATACGGATAAGCGCAGTCCTCCCGCTTGGGATCTACCACTGCTGCCGCATCGGGTAACAGCCATTTTCTTTTTCCTTCTGTCTCCTCATAAGGAACCTCATGGTGATCGGTCACAACCACTGTCATACCAAGAGATGCTGCATAAGCAATCTCTTCTCTTGCTGCGATCCCATTGTCACAGGTTACCACCGTATCGATACCATCCTCATAAGCACTATCAATCAGTTTCCGGTTCAGTCCATATCCATCCTGCACGCGGTGGGGAATCACAGCATCCGCCTTTGCGCCCAGAAATTGTAATCCCTTTAGAAGAATTGCCGTGGAACATACCCCATCAATGTCATAATCTCCAATCACACGGATATTTCTTTCCTGCAGCAGCTTCTGTACCAGAAGCTCGCAGGCCTTGTCCATGTCCTTTAACAAAAACGGGTCATGAAAATTTTCTTTAGCTGCATAAAGATACTGTTCTATCTCCTGTTCCGTCTCTATTCCCCTGTTTCTGATCAGCCTCACAATCAATGGATCAATATGATATTTTTTCCCAATGGTCTGAAAATCTGCTCCCTTTTTTAGAAGGATCCATTGATTCATCTTTTTCTTTCCTCCCGGTGTACCATACTAAACTACATTATACAACAGCCCCCCGCTTTTCGCCACACGAATTTCGTTAGTTTGTTTTTAACGGTTTGATTTTGTCTGAATGTGTGTTATACTTTACCTTGTTTAAATAAAAGCATTATATATGCAAAATCGGAGGACCGCCATGAGTGAAAATACAGCAAATGAAATCAGCAGATCCAAGCAGAAACGTATGGATATAGAAAATGCAAGGAAAGACCAGCGCCGCAAGAAGATACAGTCACGCCTGACTGCCATCATCATCTTTCTTGCCGTGATCGGTGTTGTCGGATTGTCTTATCTTATCTACCGGATTAATAAGGACAATTCCGGATTATTATCTACTGATACCTATAACAAATATCTTACCGAAGAAGGTCTGATTGAAAATGTAACACCTGCAGACTATGTACAATTTGATTATAAGAGTCTTACCTATAGCAGAGCTGATTTATTGCCTGATGAAGCAACTGTGGATGCAGATATTGCTTCCACCTGTGAATCTCTTGCCAAGCTTTCTGAGGATACCGGTCTGACAACTGCTTCCGAAAATAAAATCAGCCTTTCCTATGATGCAACCATCGGCGGAGTTTCCTATAACGCTGTACAACAGCAGGATTACACCATCGGCAGCGGCTCTGTTTCAGATCAGTTTGATGAATTACTTCCCGGTCATCATCCCGGAGATAATTTTCAGGCTGAAATCACTTATCCGGCAGACTACTATGATACAGAACTTGCAGGTGTGACCGTAACCTATAATATTACCATTCATGGAATTTACGTTGTTCCTGAATTTACGGATGAACTTGTTGCAGAAAACTTTGGCAACATTGCTTCTACAGTGGAAGAATATCGTACTTATCTGACGGAAGAATATTTTAAATCCAATTTAAAAGAGGCCATCACAGACTCCCTGACCAACGGATGTACCGTATTACAGTATCCACAGGATTATCTTGCCAACGTTGAAAAGATCTACCTTGCCCAGAATGAAAACCAGTTTAACTATTATAACCAGATGTTTTATAATTCCCTTAGTTCCTATGCCTACAATTCCGTTTATGAAATGTATGGCTTTACCAGTGATGAAGAATATCGTTCCTCAGTTCATTCCATGGCACAAAGTGATGTAGCTTTCTACCTTTCCGTTATGACCGTCTATGCCGGTGAAGGAATGACAAACACCAGGGAAGACGTTATGAACTATTATTACGAACAGGGTTATGACGATGCTTCCTTCCAGGAATTACTGACACAGTACGGTTATAACTACCTTGCACAGATGGCACTTGCAGACAAGGTAACAAACTATCTGGTAGATACAGTAACTGTCACGGAGTAAGCGACAATTGACTGCCAAAAGAGATTTATGAAGTATTCCAAAATAGAAAAAGCGGGTACACTGGTATCCGCTTTTTTCTCTGTTCATTTTTCACAATTTCACTACAGGGAAGGACATTCACTCCTCACCGTAGATACGATATGCATCCAGATCTTCCAATGTTCCACGAAAGACATCCAGATCAATATATTTTTCCTCTCCTGAATATCCCTCCAGGATCCCTTTATCATGATATTGCCAGAAGCACCAATTCCGACCGCTAAACACAGGCTGATAATACACATTCCTGATCCACAGCGGATACTCCTCAAATTCACCACAGAGCAGATTCCGATAGGCTGTCATTGTAGTGTAAATCACCGGCTTACATCCGTAATAGGCTTCCAGCTCATCCAGTAACATTTGCAGTTGTGTTCTGATTTCTTCCTTATCCAATTCTTCAAAAGAAGCATCATAAGCCCCGCTGTAATATTCCACATCTACTGCAGGAACCAGCATACCGTCCCATTTTCCTACCACATTGATATAATTTTGTGCCTGCGTCTTTCCACTGCTCTCAAAGCTGAAAAAATGATAGGCACCTACTGCAAGCGCCGTCTCCAGAGCTCCTGCCAGATTTTCCTCAAAGCGGATATCCTTGTGACTGCTTCCTTCCGTTGCTTTCATATAGACAAAGGATAGTCCTTCCGATAATACGGGCCAGTCAATATTTCCTTGATAATAAGAAATATCCACGCCCTTTACGGTGAATTTCTCTGCCATCTTTTCCGCAAGCTCTATTTTCCTCTGGTAAACGCAGGTGAAAAATGCGGCAAGCGCTGCAACCGCTACCGCAATTATCACGATCCAAATTCCTGTTTTGTTTTTTCTTTTTACGCTTTCCTTATTTACTTCTTTTTTCTTCATTACATTCCAATCAACTCAGACAATTACAACATAGAATTCCTAATGCATCACTATGCGAAATGTATAATCATGCCTCATTAGCTGCGAAATTGCCTATCCTGATATTAGTCATCATCCTCTTCTACCTGTGGAAATTTATCCCGAAGAAGTGCCCACAAAGAAGCCGCAAGGCATATGGAGGAATAGGTTCCGCACAGAATACCGATCATCAACGGTAATGCAAATTCCTTAATGGAAGATACTCCTAAGATATATAATACCGCAATCATGATAAATGTAGTCAGGGAAGTAAAAATACTTCGGGATAAGGTCTGGGAAATACTCTTGTTAACCACATCCGTAATCGTATCATTACGTCCCATCTCCTTTTTATTCTCGCGGACTCTGTCGAAAATAACAATCGTCGCATTGATAGAATATCCCACAATCGTCAACATACAGGCGATAAAGGTTGAACCGACACTCAGCCTTGCAGCTGCATAGAATGTCAGCACCACCATAACATCATGTAAAAGTGCTGCCACTGCACTTGCTCCAAATCTGATATCACTAAAACGGAACCAGATATAAAGCATCATACAGAATGTAGCAACCAGAACCGCTGTGACTGCCTCACGTTTCATCTCACCGGATATGGTAGAACTGATGGTCTCTGTTTCAATCTTACTGCTCTGAACACCAAACTGATTAACCATAACCTGCTCCAATGCTTCCCTTTCGTCTGCTTCCAGAGCTCTGGTCTTAAATACCACTTCGTTGGTATCGTTTACCTGCTGCCAGAATACATTGGCATCTCCTGTGATCTTTGAAATCTCAGGAACAATCTGATTATCTATCTCTTCTCTGGTCATCTCACGTTCAAAAGTAACATTGGTTGCTGTACCGCCTACAAAATCAAGACTGTAATTTAAGATGGAACCAATGGATGCCTTATTTACGAACAGCATCACAACTCCAAGCAGAATCACTGCACCGGAAACACCAAAGAAAATCTTTCTCTTTGCCACAAAATCATATTTTACTCCGTTGTTGCCCTTACCATACCACTTCGGATCCTTAAGTCCCATTGCATAAAAGCTGTTCAACAAAAGCTTTGTGATTACAAGAGCCGTAAACATGGAGATCACGATACCCATTGCCAGAGTATAAGCAAATCCCTTCAGGCTTCCGCTACCCATAACAATCAACACAATGGCTGCAATCAGGGTTGTTATATTACCATCAATAATCGCGGAAAATGCCTTGGAAAATCCTGACTTAATTGCAGACTGCACTGTCATACCGTCTCTGATTTCCTCTTTAATTCTCGCAAATACAATAACATTGGCATCTACCGCCATACCAACGGAAAGAATAATACCTGCAATTCCCGGCAGCGTAAGTGTTACTTCAAACATGTTAATTCCAAGAAGCATAAGAATAACATAAAGAATCAGTGCCAAAGAACTTGCAAATCCGGGAACACGGTAAACTGCAATCATGAAAGCAATGACCATTGCCAGTCCGATTGCACCTGCCGTCAAACTGGTCTTTATGGCATCTGTTCCAAGCTGTGCACCTACAACATTGGAACGCAGTTCCTGAAGTTCTACCTTCAATCCACCGATACGGATACTCTGTGCCATGCGGTCTGCTTCATCAAAGTCCCGCATACCTGTAATCTGCGCTTTTCCCCCATCAATCCGGGAATTTACATTCGGCACGCTGAGTACTTCTCCATCATAATAAATGGCAATCGTACCATACAGTCCTGGCTTGCCTGCTGCAGCTCCCGTAGCATCTGCAAATTTGAGGGCTGCTTCCTCCGTAAAGGTCAATTCTACGATATACTGCGTCCTATTATAATCATCGGTATAACCGCCGCCTTTGGAAGAAACAACATCTGTTCCGCTTAAAACAGCACTGCCGTCAGCAACGATTTCATTAATATCCCTTGTCAGTTCATATCTTGGCTTCACTGCAGCAGAATCGGTGACCTCATATGCAACCGGGGTTCCTGCCGCATCAAACATGACATTATCTGTGGCTTCATCATACAGATATGTCACGCCATTCATATAGCAGAAGCTGGTATCATCCTCTTTATATACCTGCAGACCGCTTGCCGTCATCATCAGCTGATAGTTCATGCTTCCATCCGGAGCTGTTGCCTGGATAAAATATAAGGAACCGGGAGAACCGAGCTCCTGCAATACCTTATTGGCATCCGTGACACCGGGAATTTCAATATTAATTCTGCGTTCCCCTTCCTGATATACCTGTGCTTCCGTAGAAAATTTATCAATTCTCTTTCGAAGCTTATATATGGTATCGCTGATATCCTCAGCCGTCGGCGTTTCTTCGCCTACCGCCTCATAGGTAATGCTGACACCACCTGCCAGATCAAGTCCCAGCTTAATCGTTTCGGCAGAATAGCTTTTCTCTGCTCCGACGCCAAAGATTGCAACATATCCCAGCAATACTGTAACTATGATAAATGCAAAGAACGCCAGAAAACCTGTTCCCTTTTTCATTTTTCCATGTACTCCTTTCCTGTCAGACCTCTTCGTCTTCCTCTTTTTCGGCTGCTTCAGCCACCTTCATCATAATAGCACATTCAATTCGTTTCTTCTGTAATGTGCAGCCAACCTCGTAGACATCATTAATGCTTCCATGAGAATTATAAGCATTGGCAGCACAGCCTCCGCTGCAGTAGAATTTTGCAAAGCAGTTCCGGCAGGCTTCCTTAGAGTATACATTACAGTCATGAAACATCTGCCGTACTTCTTCATTGGTGATGCCATCATCAACATTACCCATCAGAAATTCCTTTTGTCCGACAAACTGGTGGCAGGGATAAAAATCTCCCCATGGCGTTACAGCAAGATATTCACAGCCGGAACCACAGCCGGAAAGCCGCTTCGCAACACACGGTCCACCCTCAAGATCAATCATAAAATGGAAGAAATTAAAAGGTCTTCCTTCCTTTTTTCTACGAAGCATCTCCAATGCCAGTTCATCATATTGCTGCATCAGCCCCGGAACATCCTCTTGCGTCAACGCATATTCCGCTTCCGGCGGGGCAACCACGGGCTCTACGGAAATCTGCTGAAAGCCAAGATCTGCCAGATGCAGAACATCTTTTGAAAAATCCGTATTAAAATGCGTGTAGGTACCACGAACATAATAATTCATCTGATTTCTGGATTCTGCAGCCTTTAAATATTTCGGCAGGATCTTATCATAACTTCCCTGACCACCTCTGTAAGGGCGCATCCGATCATTGACTTCTTTTCGTCCGTCAATACTTAAAACAAGGTTCCCCATTTCCGTATTAATAAATTCCATCATCTCATCATTCAGCAGCGTACCATTTGTTGTCAGTGTAAAGCGGAATTTCTTATGGTTAGGTTCTTCCAGACTTCGCCCATAGGCAACCAGCTGCTTTACCACATCCCAGTTTAAAAGCGGCTCACCGCCAAAGAAATCCACTTCCAGATTTACCCTGCTGCCGGAATGTGCCACCAGATAATCCAATGCCTTTTTACCAACTTCAAAACTCATCAGACCGCGTCCGCCATGATATTCTCCTTCGCCTGCAAAACAGTATCTGCAGGCAAGATTGCAGTCATGGGCAATATGAAGGCACATAGCCTTTACCACTGTCTCCCGCTTCATAAACTGATCAATATACGGTTCATAAATATCCTCTGTAAAGAGCATATTTTCATTCTTTAATGTAAAAATTTCATCCAGTGCTTCCTGTTCCTCTGCTGTCTGATACTTTGCACGGATGGCTGTTTCCTCCATGCCCGCCTTTAGGTCCTCATCCACCTTAGCAATCAATCCATAGGCCGCATCATCCACAACATGGACACTTCCACTGTTTACATCCAGTACAATATTATAACCATTGCTCTGATATTGATGAATCATACCGGTTTTCTCCTTACTATTTCCTATTCTATCTATACCACAAAGAAGCAGCGACTTTTCACCGCTGCTCCCCCATACATTCATGCTTTCCTATGAATTACTTTGCCTGTTCACAACTCTGATTGCCTACTGTACAGGATGTCTTACATGCTGACTGGCAGGAAGTCTGGCACTCACCGCATCCGCCCTTCTTCATGCTCTTCTTGAAATCTCTCGTATTCAATGTTTTAATATGCTTCATCTCTGCTTTCCTCCACCTTGTTACATTTTTCTCTGTGATACGGTTCCTTCCGGTCAAATCAACTGACTGACACATATGTATGGGAACCTGATCACATAGACATAGGATATTGTATCACAAAATTTCTCATATAGGAAGTATTTTTTCTTATTAATTTGCTCACGTTATTTGCTCAGCATACCGCCCAGC
>JAGASC010000041.1 GCA_017621905.1 Roseburia sp. | reverse complement strand
GGCAGTGTGGCAACTGGGAAAAGAGAACCATGATATTTACCGTAAAGTCTGGAAGACATTTGAACAGGGAGACAGAATCAGGGTGAAGGATATCATTGCTCCGCAGGGAGATGCCATTTACATGGTGAGAATTCCGGGAACCGGAAGATTGATGATTTCCATATCCGGGGAAAATGTCAGTGTGACAGAGGTACGGAGCCAGCAAAAAGAACGTTATACCATGAAGGAAATGGTAGATGCTTTAGAGAAGATTTGCCATGTTGCGGGGGAAATGGTGGAAGATTCTTTCCGGGAAGTTTACGGTGAGGAACTGGAGCCGGTAAAACAGCCGGAGAAAAATGAGAAAGTTGCACCGGTGCAACCCAAAAAGGAAAAACGCAAGGAATCCAAGGTTACCAAGGCAAGAACGGAAAAACCGGCAGCAGTCATAGAGCCGGAACCGCAGATAGAAGGTCAGGATAATATCATGAACCATCCGGAGTATCTTCCGGAAGGTATGCAAGCACAGAATGAGGAGGAAAAAGAGGATGGAGAACAGACAGATACTAACACTGTCACAGGACTGCCAGAAGGAAGCGGAGCTGCAGGAGATGCTGTTGAATCCGGGGAGAATGCAGGAATACCTGGAGAGACAGAGGACACAGATACCGGAAGAGAACCTGATGCGGGCACTGGAACTGCAGAGGGCGGAGGATGTGAGACAGATTCTGGCAGAGCAGAAGACAATAAGAATGTGATAGCCGGCTATAAGGCAGGCATATCGAGCGGTATCAAGCGTCTGGAGATATTAAAGCAGGAAGAGCGCTGGGATAGCTTCCTACAGACAATGGATGATATCAAATGGCGTGTGGAGCAGATTAAGAAGCTTCAGGGAGGCTGCTAGTATGGCCAAAAAATCAAAACAGGCGCGTGCAAGGGAATTTAATGAGAGAGCAAGACAGGAGATTTATTACCGGGACCGGGCAAAGTGCATTTTCTGTACTATGGGTTACCGGATGGAACAGGGGACATGGCTGGGAAAAGAAATCATGGGAGTCATGCATTACATGCCGCGTTCCCGGAATGGTCTGGGAATTCCGAAAAACGGAGCACTTGGATGCCAGTATCATCATGAGATGATGGACAACGGAAACCAGGGAGTCCGGGAGGAGATGCTTGGGATGTTCCGGGAATACCTGAAAAGCCACTATGAGGACTGGAACGAAGAGGACCTGGTATACAGGAAGTGGAACTTTTAAAGAAGCCTTTTGGAAAAGTAATATATCACAGTTACTGAAGACATTGCACTGGGGCGGCGAAAGTATAGGCCGCCCGGAAAGGAGCAGAGTGACAACAGAAAAAGTATCAAAACAGAGGATGTATGATGACTACGTGACACGGAACAGCGCACATGCTGAAGAAACTGGGCGCCGGGAACCGTATCATTTAACTTATGCAAGAAAAATGAAGGAGAAAGAAAATGACAAGAAAAGAGATAAATGAGATAAAGAAACTGTATACACTGAGAGACTGTAATGTGACGCGCATCTGTGGATGCTATGTGGACGGTGAGAAGAATATCAAGGACAAGTGGGCAGAGCCGTTCCTGTCCATGGACGAGGAAGACCTGTTTAAGTATCTGGAAATCTTCCGTGCATGCTTTGCCGGAGGAATAGAAAAGAATCTGATAAATATTCCTGTGGCAATGGAAGCAGAGAAAAGGATGCTGGAGCTTCGGGATACCAAATTAACAGATGCTGAC
Source organism: Roseburia sp. (assembly GCA_017621905.1). Taxonomy (GTDB): domain Bacteria; phylum Bacillota; class Clostridia; order Lachnospirales; family Lachnospiraceae; genus Roseburia. The sequence continues at coordinate 6,886 of JAGASC010000041.1, read as the reverse complement.
ATACTGGACAATTTTTTCCAGAGAATTATCGATACCTACGAATATGTAGGAAATTATCTGATTCTGGTTATACATGATGTTTATGATATACCGGGGAAAACCAGTGACGGGATTGAGATGGAGGATGCTTCCGATGAAGTATATGATTACATACTGGCTTGTATCTGTCCTGTGAAGTTACAGAAGCCGGGACTGGGTTACGACAAGGAAAAGAGCATTTTCACACACATTGAAAGGGACTGGATACTTTCGAAGCCAGAACTGGGCATTCTGTATCCGGCATTCAATAGCAGATCAGAGGACCGGGAGGCAGCGCTTTTATATGCCAGGAACCTGCAGCAGTCAGATAAGGAATTTGTGGTACGTATGCTGGGAAGTTCCATTTATCTGACACATGCAGAAGAAAAAGAATTATTCGAGGATATTCTGCAGGAAACACTTGGGGCAGCAGACTTAAAAGAAGTCAAAGCAATCAATGAAACGCTTCTGGAGTATGCAGAGCATCACAAGGAGGATCCGGAACCATGGAAGCTGAAAAAGGAGGACATGGAGGAAATCCTGAATAAAAGCGGCATCAGTGCAGAGAAAAAGAAGCGTCTGGAGAAGGCATATGGAGGAAATGAGGTAGCAGAATTCTGTATTGAGAATATTGTTAACAGAAAGAGCTTCAATATCGATACCGGAATGGGCAGTATCCGCATAAAACCGGAATATGCAGATGAGATATCCATCATGGAAATAGGTGGCAGGAACTGTCTGGTAATGGATATATCAGGAGACATCACCGTAAACGGAATAAATGTCCGGGTGGAGGCACAGGATGAGGAGTGATAACAGAGAGGTTAAGAAGTGTTCCATATGCGGAAAACACTTTATCACAAACAAGAGCAGGGTTGTATGCTGCAGTCCGGAATGCCAGAAGAAAAGAAATAAAGAGATTCAGAACGAAGCACGCAGGAAATATGTCAGCCAGAAGGAACCAAAAAAGAAAAAGAAGACTCTGGAAGAGATTTCTGTGGAAGCAAGGGCAGCAGGCATGACATATGGCCAGTATGTAGCACAAATGGGGCTATGAAAGGAGCAGATATGCAGGAAATATTTGAGAAGATTATTGAGAAGTTGGAAGAAAGAACATCTTTTCTTTCGGATTGTACGAAATACGGAAATAAAGATGCAAAACAGCAGAATAAATCATATTCCACAATGATGATGTATGAAGTGGCTGATTTGGTAGATGATTTAATCGAAATCGTCAATCAGGCAGCCGCAGAGTACAACAATACAATAATTGATGGGAAGTATTGTTTCCAAACTTGTGCTTGTACAGAAAAATGTGATAAGTGCAGTAGGCTTTGCAATGGAGATATTGATTGGTACGAAAATATGGACAATTGGGCAGAAGAGTACAACAACGGTTGGATTCCGTGCAGTGAGCGGTTGCCGGAAACAAACGAAAGTGTTTTATGTTGGGCGAAAAGCACAGCAAGGGGCGGTGATGTGTGCTTCGTAGGTTCTTGTCATAATAGTTTTTGGTTTTTACAATCGTCTGCTGACACACATTCTTTCCCCGGACAGTATGTGGTTATCGCATGGCAACCTATAGAACCATATCAGCCGAAGGGAGAGTGAGAAGCATGTTACAACCGGCATGGTTATACAAAGATAAATTGCAGGAAGAAAATATAAAATCGTGGTACAATCTGGAAAATATGTACTGGGATGGTGGAACTGGTAGTTCACAGATTAACATACAAGATAATAATTATGATTGCCATCAATTTGTATCAGTTGATAAGGATGATAATGTTATTGGTTACATAGTCTATTCGGTTGATTGGGCTAGTATGTCGGCGGACAAATTTGGTATTATCAGCTTTCGCAAAGGCAGCGTAGAGTTCGCGAAAGATGTTTATACAGCAATATGCAATTTATTTGAAAAATACCACATGAATCGTATTGAATGGTTTGCTTTTGCGGACAATCCTGCCGTAAGAGGATATAGAAGCTTTATAAAGAGGCATGGTGGCAGGGAGTGCGCATATTATAGGCAGGTTGCAAAGTTAATAGACGGAAAACTGCATGACAGCGTATGTTTTGAAATTCTTGCAAAAGAATTTAGAAAATGACGCAATTTGCTGATGAAGCGGTAAAATTAACATTTGGTGGAAATGTGATTTGAAAGAAGGTGGCATTTATGAAGCTTGAAAGAGAAAGTTGGAGGATCATAGAGCTGATTATCAGGCGTTATCCGGATAAGAAGCGAGAATATGAGGAATACATATCGGACATCATGGGTAGTACTGGAGGAGATGGTTACCAGGGGACTGGTGAGAGCAATAAGCCGCAATCTGTTACGGAAGCCAAGGCATTGAAGATGACAAGTGCGTATGCTGATCGGCTTAAGAAAGAGATTGAGGCTGTTGAATTTGTGCATAATGGCCTGCGAGAAGAGGAAAAGAAAGTAATGGAGGAACGTTACTGGAAAGACCGGCGTAGAAATACTCCTTATCTCCAGATGAAACAGAGCAGTTACAGTGAGCGGCAGATGAAGAGAATTGTGTACAAGATCATTTGCCAGGTTGGGAGGTATCTTGGCGAGATAAATTAGAGTATGTCCTTAAGTTTGTGAAATAGAACACATAAAATATTGTGGACCACAAAAGTTTGAAAAGTTATTTCATAAGGCAATGGGAGATCCTGTACAGTTAGAATTGAATATTTAAACAAGAATTGTACCAGCCGTCAATATTCGATGGTTGATATCAAGAACATAAAAGATGGCATGATTTTTCATTGTCAAGTGTGCTATTATGGTATCATCAAAAAGAGTTGAGGAAGAAAAACCTTGGCTCTTTTTTTGTTGCTGACAGGCAGCAGGCATGGAGAGAGAAGCACATGAATACAGGAGCAGAAAGGTACGGTACACACCGTGGAGCATTTGAGAAGAATAAGAAGAAAATATTTGCAACACAGAAAGTATGTGGTATCTGTGGCAAGCCTGTAGACTTTGAGCAGAAGTACCCGCATCCATTATCGCCATGTATAGACCACATCATCCCGATTGCCAGGGGAGGGCATCCGAGTGATATAAGTAACTTACAGCTGGCACACTGGACATGTAACAGGCAGAAATCAGATAAACTTGTGGAATCAAAAGGTGATAGAGTTACGGATCAGACAGATGTAATAAGCAATAGAGTGCTTCCACAGTCAATGGATTGGAATACATATAAGGGATAAAGGATAGGGGGTATCCACCTCCCACGTGTGTGCTTCGTTCTTTACGCCGTCACTGCACAAATATCTCGCTGAGAAAAATATATGAGAAGGAGATCATAGAATGGCAGACTATAAAGGTATTGCATATTTACGAAAAAAGTTGGAAAGCAAGCGGACTAGAGTGCTTACAAGATACAAATTTTATGAAATGAAGAATGTCGTGAAGGATGCGAACATTTCGATACCGCCGGATCTGCAATGGATGAATTCGGCTTTGGGCTGGTGCGGGAAAGCTGTTGACAGTCTGGCAGACAGATTGGTATTCCACTCGTTTGAAGAGGATAATTTTGACCTGATGGGTATATTCCAGATGAATAATCCTGATGTGCTGTTTGATAATTCCATTCTTTCAGCGTTGATTTCCTCCTGTTGCTTTATCTATATCTCAGAGGATGAAACGGGATATCCCAGATTACAGGTGATTGATGGTGGAAATGCCACCGGCATTCTGGATCCGATTACTGGTATGTTGACGGAAGGCTATGCCGTTTTAGAAAGGAATGATAACGAAAATCCTACTCTGGAAGCATATTTTACAAATGGGCAAACAGAATATATCAGAAAAGGGGTAAGCAGAACCCGGATAATCAAGAATAATGCGCCGTATCCTCTGCTTGTACCGATTATCTACAGACCGGATGCAGCAAGACCTTTTGGACACTCCAGGATAAGCAGGGCGTGTATGAAGATCATGGAATCTGCCATCAGGACAATTAAGCGTTCTGAGATATCTGCGGAATTCTACAGCTTTCCGCAGAAGTATGTGGCCGGATTATCTGAAACAGCGGCGCCGTTGGAGAAATGGAAGGCTACCATGTCAAGCCTTCTGACATTCACAAAGGACGAAGACGGGGACAGACCAACGATTGGACAATTTACCCAACAAAGCATGAGCCCTTACACGGAACAGCTGAGGACATTTGCAGCCCTGTTTGCAGGTGAGACTGGGCTGACATTGGATGATTTAGGATTTGTTTCTGACAATCCATCCAGTGCTGAAGCAATCAAAGCGTCCCATGAGAACCTGAGGCTGACAGCCAGAAAGGCGCAGAGAACATTCGGAAGCGGATTTATCAATGTGGGGTATCTGGCAGCATGCCTGAGAGATAAATATGCATACCAAAGGAGACAACTGTATCTTACTAAAACTTTGTGGGAACCTATATTTGAGCCGGATGCGGCAATGCTGGCAAGCATAGGAGATGGTGCGAATAAAATCAATCAGGCGGTTCCAGGATATTTTAATAAAGATAACCTCAGGAATTTAACCGGAATGGAACCCAGTAAGATGAAGGCATCGGAAGTTGCACCGGTGCAACAGGTTAGTGAGTAGGTGATGAGAGTATGGAAGATATTGCTCCCGGATTATTGAAAAAGATTCAGGATGACTTTCAATCCGAGTTTGACAAAAGCAGACGGATTGAAGAACTTTATGCAAAGGTAAGGGGCGGAACTGCTACATACAGAGAAGCAAATGACTTCGCCATAGAAGTCGGTGAGATTCTGGTAAAAGCATATAAGAATAATTTGTCTTCAGATGTACTTCCGGATGGACGGATGTATTACAATATCGCACAAAGAATATTGAACCCGACAATGGCAAATAATTATTTCCTGATCACTGATGTGACATATCAGGTGCAGCAGGCGCTGAATGAGTCGGCGGGTATCGGCATCAAGCCGGTTACACCAGAACTGAATCAGGACAGGATAGATGGCATTTCTGGCAGAGTATCAGTTGAAAACTATGATGACGTAGCGTGGATCCTGGAAGAACCGGTAAAGAACTTTTCCCAGAGCATTGTAGATGATTCTATCCGTGCAAATGCAGAATTTCACGCCAAGGCAGGCCTACAGCCCAAAATAGTACGGAGGCTACAAGGCGGCTGCTGTGATTGGTGCAGGGCACTAGCCGGTACATATTCTTATCCGGACATTCCAAAAGATGTATACCGTAGGCATGAGAGGTGCAGATGCACGGTGGAATACAATCCGCGGGATGGAAAAATCCAAAATGTGCATTCAAAGGAGTGGCGAAATGAAGAGGAAAGTGATAAAATGGAGACAAGGAAGTCCATCGGGATAAAGACAGAAGATGCGGAAACGCCGGCTGAAAAAGAAAGGCGCATTCAAGGCGAAAACGGATTAGGCTTTGCAGATAAGATTGCGTCACATCCTAAAATGCTCAGTGCATACACACCGAAAGGTCTTAAGGCATCACTTGAAAATGCTGGGTATGAAGTAAAAACACTTAGCCGAGGAAGATATATGGGTATAGCATTTGAGGATGGTGGTGGATTTAAAGTGAATTTCGGCGGTGATGGCATATTGCAGTATCATCCTGAAAAAGGAAGCCATCATGGTGGAGCATATTATAAAATATCAACGGGGAAAGGAGGTACAAAGCATTATGAACTTGATGGAACAGAAAAAGATGATTGATGGACGAATTGCCAGATTGGAACAGAGAATGCTGGAAAGATATGAAATGGCGTTTGAAGTTTTAGGTAAAAAGTGTTTTAAAGCACGGGAAAATGAGTTCTTTATGCTGACAAGATTAGCGTGGGCAAATGCTATCGTAATTGAACATGCGGAATCGGAAAATGAAGCAAGAAAGAATATGTTTGAAGATGGAGACCTCTTTTACATGGATGAGTTGGGTGAAGAAAATATGCTGGAAGCAATGCTGAAGGAAATCGAGGCAGCATAAAGGGTAATACAGTGATAAGACATTGGAAAAAGCAGCGGTTTATACCACTGCTTTTTATATTCTGAAACCGGGAGGGTATGATGGCAGAACAAAGAAAAGGTCGCCAGACTCCTACTCAATCCGTTGTATTACCTTACTTTGTAACAAAAGGGCAGGAAGCTGTAGATTTATATAACAGATCCGGACGAACCGCACAGGAGTGGCAGGAGCTACTTATGAGCGATATATTAGCCACAAATGAAGATGGGCTGTGGGTTCATACAAAATTCGGTTATTCAATTCCGAGAAGGAATGGAAAGAATGAGATCGTATCCATAAGAGAGCTGTTTGGGCTCGTCAATGGAGAAAGAATACTCCATACGGCACACAGGACTACAACAAGTAGCTCTGCATCAAAGAGACTTGCGGATCTTTTGAACAGAATCGGATACACAGAGATTACCAGACCCAAAAGCGGTGTGATCTATGAGAAGGCATATATTTATTCAAAACAGTTTGGTTTAGAACGGATCACATTGCTTGATGAAGGTGGAGGGTCCTGTGATTTTCGTACCAGGTCATCAAAGGGGGGGCTTGGTGAAGGATTTGACCTGTTAGTCATTGATGAAGCGCAGGAATATACAGATGATCAGGAGAGTGCCCTGAAGTATGTTGTTACGGATTCTAAGAATCCACAGACAATTTTCTGCGGTACACCACCAACACCGGTTAGTTCCGGGACAGTTTTCACGAAGTTTAGGAACGCAACACTATCTGGGGAGACTGTTAATGGCGGATGGGCTGAATGGTCAGTGGAAAAACAGTCAGATGTCAGAAACAGGGAACTGTGGTATGAAACCAATCCGTCTTTAGGAACTATTTTCACTGAAAGATCCGTTGCGGATGAAATAGGAACCG
>JAGASC010000040.1 GCA_017621905.1 Roseburia sp. | reverse complement strand
ATATAAAAGTAAAAACAAGTACTGAACAATTACAGTATTTGTATGAGTATTTAAGGAGTGAATAATATGATAAACCCGACAGCAATTATGAAAATTATGAATGCAAAGAACAAGTTTACAGAGAATCATCCGAAATTTGCAGCGTTTTTAAACAAAGTATTATCCGCGGGAATTCAGGAGGGTACCATCATTGAAATTACGGTGACGAAACCCGGAGAGGAACCAATCACCACCAATATGAAGGTACTCCAGTCAGATCTTGATTTAATCAACGAATTACAGGATATCGCCAAGTAGATACCATTGACGGCCCCGTACTCCAGCAGCCGGGTACAGACGCGGCGCGGGAAAAAAGTAACCGTGTTCCACCGCACCGAAATCTGTTTCCGGCATATCATATAATTGAAGTTATCTATAGGGAGTATAGAGTGGACTATAATCAGGAGCAGTTTTTCCGTATGCAGTTCGATGTGCCGAAGATGCCTTTTTATATGAGCTATCCGATGCAGAATCTGTATTTGACCGAGATGGAATATGAAAAAGACATGGATCGCATGAAGGAGCTGTATCCAAGAGATGTGAGACGGATTCTGGAGTGTGTGGAAGACGAGTGCGATAAAATGGAATATGAAGGGAGTCTGATGTTTGACGAGTACCCGGACCGGTTGATGATCGAGATGGTAGTGGACCGGATTCATCAGAACATCATGGAAGACGGAGCGGATATGGAAGCAGAACAGTACTGGGGAGGCAGGCAGCCCTCGCCGGGGCACAGGCCTCCACCGCCGCCACCGCGAAGAGACGATAATCTGCGGGATTTGATCGGAGTTGTTCTGGCGAACGAGATGTTCCGCAGGCGCTGCCGGCACCGCAGATGCAGACGCTGGTGGTAAAGAATGAAGGTATCTGTACTGTTACATTCAGCGAAGCCGCATTCTAAGAAATACGGTTTTTTGGAATAGTATTCTTTGAAGAAGCCCCAAATTAGGGGCTTTTTCTGATCTTTTTCTTAAGAAAAAAGAAAGAATCCAAGGAAATGATTGCAGATTTCAACAAAAATGCATACAATATAAGTTATCGGAAGCTGGGTTTGCTTCCGATAAAAGGCGCAGGTCTTGCGCCGTAAATCGATTACAGGGTTCGCAAAGCGGTTCCTGTAATATGGGTTAGAGGCTTCAGAAAGAAGTTTCTATCATAAAATAAATATTATTTACAAGTTTAGATAGATGAGGAGGGACGACCGTGCGGAAAGGACTCATAAAAGCAGCCGTCTTGTCAACCATATTTTTATTATCAATTATCATTTTCAGTAAAATGACCAACCATGTCAATGAGGACATGACTACAGAAATGCCGGAGGCCACGCTGCCGGTTATTTCTTTGTATGAAAATGGGACAGAAATCAACGAGCTGCGTGGATATACAGAGGAAATGAACGCAGCCTATATGCGGGACACCATCACCCCTATCGGTGAAAACAGGCGCCTTCCGATTTGCATACAGACGTATCAGGCGCCAATCGATGCCATCAGCTATGAAATCAGAAGTCTCGATGCCAGCCGGCTGATTGCAGACGCGGAGGTAACTGATTTTCAGGGGAAAGAGAGTATCATTACTGCGGAACTTGAAATTCAGAATTTACTGGAGGCAGGGGAAGAATACCTTCTGATTCTTCAGCTGCAGAGTGAGGATAAGCTGTTCTATTATTATACCAGAATCGTAGAACCGGTGGATGCTTATGTAGATGAATGCGTGCAGTTTGCTCTGGATTTTAACGAGAAGACCTTCGACAAGCAGAATTTAAATGAGCTGTCAATTTATATGGAAAAGACCACAGGGGATACTTCTACCCTTAACTTTGTGTCGTTAAATTCCTCGCTAAAACAGGTGGGCTGGGGAGATTTTAACGGAGAGAAGCTGACAGAGCCGGTGCCTTCCATCAAGGAAATTACCAGTACCTACAGTGTGATTGTTCTGGATTATGTGGTGGCAGGGAATGGAGAAGGCGGAGAGAGCGAGTATTATAACGTGGAAGAATATTATCGGGTGAGATATACCAGTAACCGTATTTACCTGCTCAATTTCGAGCGAACCATGAACCAGATTTTCCGCGGGGACGATGACAATATCAAAGAGCAGTATATCAATCTTGGCATCCGTTCGGGGCAGGTGGAGTATAAAAATAATGAGGCCGGGACAACTGTTGCTTTCGTGCAGGAAGGGGAGCTTTGGAGCTTTAATGAGACAGAGAATACCCTGACCAAGGTGTTTAGTTTCCGGGGATATGAGGGAATCGACAGCCGTGAAAATTACGGTGAGCATGAGATTAAAATTGTGGGAATCGATGAAGCGGGAAGCATGGACTATATTGTTTACGGCTACATGAACCGTGGAAATCACGAGGGACAGGTCGGTATGACGGTATATCACTATGACAGCCTTTCTAATGCCAACGAAGAGGTGGTATTTATCCCTACGGACAAATCAGCCACGCTGCTGAAAGCGCAGCTGGGGCAGTTAATGTATGTCAACGAGGCCCGGGAGTTATTTTTGATGCTGGACGGAACGATTTATGGCGTTGATCTTGTTAACCTGGAAATCCGTGAATTGGTAAGCGGTTTGACGGACGAGTCCTTTGCTGTTTCGGAAAGTAATCGCTATGTTGCCTGGGTGGATGGGAGTAAGGTAACAGAAAGCAGCAGTATTCAGCTGGTAAATCTTTCCAATCAGAAGATTGTGGAGATTACGGCGGGAAGTGATGAATATGTTAAGCCGCTGGGCTTTATGAAAGAGGATTTTGTGTATGGTGTGGCGAAGGCTTCGGATGTGTTCCGGGATGCTGCCGGAAATGAGACTTTTCCGATGTATCAGATTAAGATTATGGATCTCTCATCGGAGGAGCCGAGTGTGCTAAAAACCTATGAGAAGGAAGGATATTATGTTTCCGGAATAGAGCTGGATGATTACACCATGTATTTAAACCGCATACAGTATAATGGCGTGGCCTATGTGGAGGCAGACCAGGACATGATTATGGACCGGGAAGGTGACAGCGGCAGGGTAGTCGATGTCTATACCACATCTGACACGGTGAAAAAGACGGAGGTTCGGATTTCTCTGGCGGAGACTGTCAGCGCGAAAAAGCCCAAGCTTTTGACGCCAAAGGAGACGATTCTTGAGGAAGAACGGAATATTGCGCTGAAAGATGAAGCGGATGAAAATCGTTTTTATGTTTATGTGAAAGGTGATGTGCTGCTGACGACAGACCAGGTGACAGAGGCAGTCAGGGCAGCAAATGACCGGATGGGTGTAGTTGTGGGAGACGATCAGAAATACGTGTGGAAACGTTCCCGCAAGGCAACGCAGGCAGCATTCCAGAACCTGACGGTAGGGGAAGAGGATGCGAATGCCGGAAGTATTGTGCAGTGTATGAGTGTGCTGCTGCAGAGGGAGGGCATTCATATCGGAGTAGGAGCCTTAATCGCGGATGGGGAGACCCCAAAGAGCGTCCTCATATCTGCATTAAAGGAGGCGCAGGTCTTAGACCTGACTGGCTGCAGTGTGGAGGAGGTACTTTATTACGTCAGCTGCGGTAATCCTGTGTTTGCTATGACAGGGAGTGACAGTGCAGTGTTAATCACGGGTTATGATTCGAACAATATTTTTGTATTTGATCCGGCGCAGAATAAGACTATAAAAAAATCCATGTCGGAAGCGGATGAGCTGTTCGTGAACGCAGGAAGTGTCTTTTTCTCTTATTTGGCTAAATAGAAGATAACTGTAATTGTGAAGACGTTGAATTCTTTGCAAAAAAGTGCCTAAAAAAAAGGGGACAGTGGGAAAAGCTTCGTGGAACTTTAACAGAAATTTTTTGAAGTATTGCAAAAGCCGGGATTATGGTTTATATTTGGAGTCGTACGTTGTAAGTAACTGTTCGGCTTGCGGTCGTAACTGCGAAGGTACTGAACGGTTACCGTTGTAAGAAGAAGTGGAGAGGAATATGAGCAAGAAAGAAATTATTGTATCAAATGTTTCTAAAGAGCACAAAAATCCAATTGCGGAACTGGTTCAGGTTGCTTGTCGTTTTGACAGCGAGATTATGCTGGAGAGCGAGAATCACAGAATTAACGCAAAGAGTATTATGGGGATTATGGCATTCAACCCGTCTAAGGGCATGACCGTAAATATTGTTGCGGACGGAAGTGATGAAGAGGAAGCACTGTCTGCAATGGAAAAATTTTTAGTGTGTGAGTAGTAATAGGTTTAGGAGAATCATTTATGGCAAGAAAAGTAACAGCAAAAAATGGCGGTGTGAAGGCAGCAGCAAAAACAACGGAAGCGAAAGTGAACGGAGTGAAAGCTGCAGAGGAAGCGGTTGAAGTGAAAGCAACTGAAGAGAAGGCAACTGAAGTGAAAGCAGCAGGAACAGAAGAGGTTGCAGCTGAGAAGGAAGAAGCAGCAGCAAAGAAAACAACCACAGCAAAGAAGACCGTCCAGAAGGAAACAAAGGCTGTGACTGCAAAGAAGGCAGAGAAGGAAGAATTGAAACCGGAAGTATATCTTCAGTTTCAGGGAAATGAAGCAGTAGTAGAGGGATTGATTGAAAAAGCAAAAGAGCTTTATGTGGCAGAGGGTCACAGAATATCTTCCATCAAGTCTCTTCAGATGTATCTGAAACCGGAAGAGTACGCAGCGTACTATGTAATTAATGGGAAGTTTTCCGGCAGACTGGATCTGTTTTAAGAAATTACATAAGTGTAAAAAGATGAGCCAACGCAGTGAGAAACTGTGTTGGCTCTTTTCCTTAATTGTTTTTCTGTGCTTCTTTATATTTGGATACCAACTTCTGGATTCTGTCGTACGGATTCAGTAAATCACTGATAGAAGAATCGTGGTTTAAGGTATCAATGATATAAGCAATATATTTACTCATATCACAGTTGATATAATAAGGTCTTGCCAAAAGCTCCGGTGTCTGATAGGTCAGGTTGGTAGTTACTACCCTGTAAATGATGCCATCTTCTACTGCCTGATCAAATTTGTCGAGACCGTTGGTGAAAAGACCAAAGGTAGCGACCACAAAGATACGGTTTGCTTTTCTTTTCTTTAACTCGGTGGCAACATCAATCATACTCTCGCCGGAGGAAATCATATCGTCGATGATGATGACATCCTTTCCTTCTACGGAAGAGCCTAAGAACTCGTGAGCGACAATCGGGTTGCGGCCGTTCACGATACGGCTGTAATCGCGGCGTTTATAGAACATACCCATATCCAGACCCAATACGTTGGAAAGGTATACGGCACGGTTGGTACCACCTTCGTCCGGGCTGATAATCATCATATGCTCAGCATCGATCTGTAAATCCGTAACATTCCTTAAAATGCCTTTGATAAACTGGTATGCAGGCTGTACAGTCTCGAAGCCCTTTAACGGAATCGCATTCTGTACACGCGGGTCATGTGCGTCGAAGGTAATGATATTGTCCACGCCCATGGAGGTCAGCTCCTGGAGTGCTAAAGCACAGTCTAAAGACTCGCGGGCGGTACGTTTGTGCTGACGGCTTTCATATAAGAATGGAATGATAACAGTAATACGTCTCGCTTTACCACCTACAGCGGCAATGATACGCTTCAAGTCAGCGTAGTGGTCATCCGGAGACATATGATTCTCATGTCCGCATACTGTGTAGGTCAGGCTGTAATTGGTCACATCTACCATCAGATACAGGTCGTATCCACGAACGGATTCTTTGATTACACCCTTTGCTTCGCCGGTACCGAAACGTGGCACGGAAGTAGTAATGATATAGGAATCACGGCGGTAGTCCTTGAAAGCAGGATCGTTTTCGTGCTGGTGCTGTCTTTTATCTCTCCAGCCTACCAGGTATTTGTCTACCTTAAGGCCAAGTTCCTTGCAGCTCTCCAGTGGAATCAATCCAAGTGCTCCATCAGGCATAGTTTCTAGGTTTCTTTCATCGTTTGGCATGAGTGGGTTCCTCCATAAAAAATAATTAACATTTGCATATATTTCAATAGATTGCTCTAATTGAATCTGTGTATCAGCGTCGTTACTGTTCGTTCAGGTCTGCGCACTTGCCTCGCGAGTTTACTCACGATGATGACCGTGAGAAAACGTGGAGCATGCAGGCATCCAGCCCCATCGCGCAGCGATTTTCAATGGCTGGATGCAGGTTACTGGGAACGGAGTGAACAGTAACTTAGCGTCTGCGCTTTAAAATCCGGATATCAGCGCCGAAAAGCTTAATCAGCGTGTAGTTGCTGGAAATTCGGGACAGCACACGCTCGGAATAAATATCCGCCAGCTGGTTCATTCCAAGATTGGTGGAAATGATGGTGGATTTCTTTCGCAGGATTCGTTCGTTTAAACACAAAAACAGCTGTGACGTGGTAAACGAGTTGGTCAGTTCGGTGCCAAGATCGTCGATAATCAACAGATCACAGTTGAAAATATTCTGGTGTGCCGCAATGGCTTCCTCCTCCCGGCGGAAAATACCCTTGCTTAATATATCAAATAATTGGAACGCCGTAAAGTAGATTACGGAATATCCCCGGTCCATCAGTTCTTTTGCCACACAGTTAGACAAAAAAGTCTTTCCAATACCAGTATCTCCATAAAAATAGAGATTAGAAAAATTTTTATCAAAATTTTCAATAAAATCGCGGCACTTGGCCACTGCGTCCTTTGCGGTGGCAAGAGAGCTTAAGCCCGTGGCCGGATTGATGTCCTGATCGGAATAATAGTCAAAGGAAAAGGTGGAAAAATTCTCT
>JAGASC010000039.1 GCA_017621905.1 Roseburia sp. | reverse complement strand
GTCATATAGGTCTCCAATGCAGGATCGTCTACAACGATAACTTTATCTGCGCCGTACTCTCCCAGCTCGTCTGCAAGACCTTTTACATTATGTCCAAGAAGCACTGCGGTTACGTCGGTGTCAAGATCTTTTGCCAGATCTTTTGCTTTGCCGATCAGTTCGAATGCAATGCTGCTTAATTTATTATCAACCTGCTGTGCGTATATATATACGCCCTTGTATTCTTCTAAAGCCATTTTTTTCACCACTTTTCCTTTTATTTATTAGATGACATGTTTCTCTTTTAATTTGCCCATGATGTATGCTACAGCATCTTCTGCAGTGTCAAGTACAAACATCTCGCCTGCACCCTTGCGTACTTTATCGGATGCTTTTGCGATTTTGGTCGGTGAACCTTTCAGTCCAAGGTCAGAATCGTCTACATCTTTTAAGTCTGCTCTGCCCCATACGGTCACTTCTTTGTCGTATGCATCGAAGATTCCGCCCGGTGTCATGTAACGAGGAACATTCAGCTCGGAAAGTGCGGTTACCAGACAAGGCATTTTTGCTTTGAGTTCATGGTATCTGTCTTCGTACTGTCTCTTTACTACTACAGTGTCGCCTTCTACTTTGATAGCTTCTGCGTAGGAGATTACAGGGATTCCCAGATGCTCTGCGATCTGTGGTCCAACCTGTGCGGTATCTCCATCGATTGCCTGACGGCCTGTGATGATTAAGTCGTAGTCGATGTTTCTGAGTGCTCCGGCGATGGTGGTGGAGGTTGCCCATGTGTCAGCTCCGCCTAATACTCTGTCGGTTACAAGGATTGCATTGTCTGCGCCCATTGCCATTGCCTCGCGGAGTACATCGTCTGCCTTTGGAAGTCCCATGGTAAGTACGGTTACTTCTGCGCCTGTTTCTTCTTTGATTCTAAGTGCTGCTTCTAAGCCCGCTTTATCATCCGGGTTCATGATAGCAAGCATTCCTGCTCTATCCAGTGTACCGTCCGGGTTAAATTTAACGCCGCCCTTGGTATCTGGTACCTGTTTAATACATACAACGATTTTCACGGTATTGTCACTCCTTATTTTTTATTTAATATATGATTATTTCAGTAACGCGCCGGAGATTACCATTCTCTGAACCTCGCTGGTTCCTTCGTAAATCTCTGTGATCTTAGCATCGCGCATCATACGCTCTACATCGTATTCTCTGATGTAGCCGTATCCGCCGAAAAGCTGTACTGCTTCTGTGGTAACTGCCATAGCAGTCTCTGCTGCAAATAATTTTGCTTTTGCTGCTTCTACGGAGTATACTTTCTGGGTTGCTTTTGCAACTGCTGCTTTGTATACTAAAAGCTGTGCTGCTTCGATTCTGGCTGCCATGTCAGCCAGTTTGAACTGGGTGTTCTGCTGTGCTGCGATGGAACGTCCGAACTGTTTTCTTTCTTTGGTATATGCGATAGTTCTCTCCAATGCACCTTCTGCGATTCCAAGTGCCTGTGCTGCAATACCGATACGTCCGCCGTCAAGTGTATGCATTGCGATTGGGAAGCCTTTTCCTTCCGGTCCTAAGATGTTCTCTTTCGGGATTCTGCAATCTTCGAAAATTAATTCGTAAGTAGAGGATCCACGGATACCCATTTTCTTTTCTTTGGTTCCGAAGGAGAAGCCAGGAGCTCCTTTGTCTACGATGAATGCAGAGAAGTTTTTCTTCTTTCTGCCCTTTTTGTCTTCGGTAATGCTGGTGATAGCGATTACAATGTATACGTCTGCTACTTTACCGTTGGTGATGAAGCATTTGGATCCATTTAATACCCACTCGTCGCCGTCTAATACAGCTTTGGTCTGTGCGCCCTGCGCGTCAGTTCCTGCGCCCGGCTCGGTCAATGCGAATGCACCGATTTTCTCGCCGGTTGCTAATGGACGAACGTATTTCTGCTTCTGCTCTTCGGTTCCGTAGGTTAAGATCGGGTCGATGCAAAGAGAGGTATGTGCAGATACGATTACGCCTGTCGTGCCGCATACTTTTGAGAGCTCTTCTACGCACATGATGTATGTAAGCGGATCACAGCCCTGTCCGCCGTACTCCTTTGGTACCGGGATTCCCATGAAACCTGCTTTTGCCATCTTTTTTACGGTCTCCATTGGGAATTCTTCTGTCTCGTCAACTTCCTGAGCCAGAGGTTTTACTTCTGTTTCGGCGAATTCTCTGAACAGGGAACGCGCCATTTCATGTTTCTTGTCTAAACCGAAATCCATGTTATGTTTTCCTCCATGTTATATGTTTACGAAAATATAATTAAATTACTGAGCATCCACCGGTGTTTTTGTGCGGTCTGCGTTATATACGTAGAATCCTTTTCCGCTCTTAACGCCAAGGTTGCCGCCACGAACCATTTTACGGATCAATGGGCATGCACGATATTTGCTGTCGCCGGTCTCATTGTAAAGTACATCCATGATTGCAAGGCAGATGTCAAGTCCAACGAAATCTCCTAACTCCAGGGGTCCCATTGGATGGTTTGCACCAAGTTTCATAGCGGAATCGATACCTACGATGTCAGATACACCTTCCATTTTGATGAATGCTGCTTCGTTGATCATTGGGATTAAGATACGGTTTACAACGAATCCTGCTGCTTCATTTACCTGTACCGGGGTCTTGCCGATTTCTTCGGAAATCTTCTTAATTGCATCTACGGTCTCTACCGGTGTGTTTACGCCTGCGATTACCTCAACCAGTTTCATACGGTCTGCAGGGTTGAAGAAATGCATACCGATCATTGGACGTGTAAGGCCGTTTCCGATTTCTGTGATGGAAAGGCTGGATGTGTTAGATGCAAAGATACACTCTGGTTTTGCGATCTTGTCTAACTCTGCAAATGTGGTCTTTTTTACTTCCATGTTCTCGAATGCAGCTTCTACGATTAAGTCACAATCTGCACAGATGTCTTCTTTTAAGCCCGGTGTAATTTTTGCAACGATTGCATCAACAGCTTCCTGGGTCATTTTTCCTTTTTCTACCAGCTTGCTGTAACCTTTTACGATTTTTGCTTTTCCGTTCTCAGCCCACTCCTGCTTGATATCGCAAAGTGCAACTTCATATCCTTCTACCTGAGCAAATGCTTTTGCAATGCCCTGTCCCATGGTTCCTGCGCCAATAACGCCAACTTTCATTGTGAAATCCTCCTGATTTTTCAATTTTTTTCTTGAAAGGAAATGCGACTGCGGCCTACAGCGGCGATTTCATCGCGTGAAGGGCAGAGGATTTTCCTCCTGATTTTTAACTATGAAATGTCAAATAATAATACTAGAATTCCCCGGGGAAAATTTCCCCGGGAATCAATTTTATTCATGTAACAATTAGTCTCTCTCTACGATGGTGGAGCAGCCCATACCGCCGCCGATACACAGGGTTGCAAGACCTCTCTTTGCATCGCTTCTTACCATCTCGTGTAATAATGTAACCAGGATACGGCATCCGGATGCTCCTACCGGGTGTCCTAATGCGATTGCACCACCGTTTACATTTACTTTGGACATGTCGAAGTTCAAGTCTCTTGCTACTGCGATAGACTGAGCTGCGAATGCTTCGTTTGCTTCTACTAAATCGATATCATCGATGGTAAGTCCGGTCTTTGCAAATACTTTTCTGGTAGATGCAACCGGTCCAACGCCCATGATTTCCGGCTCTACGCCGCCAAGTGCTCCGGCTACCCAGGTTGCCATTGGTGTTACGCCGAGCTCTTTTGCTTTTTCTTCGCTCATAACAACGATTGCAGCTGCACCGTCATTAATACCGGAAGCGTTTCCTGCTGTGATCAGTCCGCCCTCTTTACCGGAGCAGCATTTTAATTTTGCAAGAGATTCCATGGTTGTGCCGGCACGAGGACCTTCATCTGTTACGAAATCTACGATGTCTTTCTTTACTTTCACCGGTACCGGTACGATTTCATCTTTGAATTTGCCTTCTGCGATTGCTTTCTCGCATTTTACCTGGCTGTTTACAGAGAACTCATCTAATTCTTCTCTTGTAATGCCGTATTTGTCGCATACGTTCTCTGCTGTGATCATCATGTGGTAGTGATTGAATGCATCGGTCAGTGCATCGTTTACCATGGTGTCGATGATGGTTGCATTGTTCATACGATATCCAAAACGAGCTTTGGTCATAGCATATGGAGCCATGGACATGTTTTCCATACCGCCGGCAACAACGATGTCTGCCTGTCCTGCCATAATCATGGTAGCTGCTTCATTGACACATTTCAGACCGGAACCGCATACTACGTTTAAAGTTACAGCCGGTACTTCGATTGGTAAACCTGCTTTGATGGAAGCCTGACGTGCTACGTTCTGTCCCTGTGCTGCCTGGATGACACATCCCATTAATACTTCATCTACCTGCTCAGGTTTTACACCAGCTCTGTTTAATGCTTCTTTGATTACGATTGCGCCTAAGTCAGCTGCCGGAGTGTTGCTTAATGCTCCGCCCATTTTACCGATTGCGGTACGGCATGCGCCTGCCAAAACTACTTTTTTTGCCATTTTCTCGTCTCCTTCTAAATATACTTCCGGAAAATGCTGTTAATTTTTTAACAATCTTTTTTCAAAAAACATAAATTCGAACCTTGCGGTTAAAATTTATAGCTTTTCAGTTATCCCTTCGCGTAACCTATGTACGCAACATTTTTCCGGTTTTTCTGATACCATTTCATGCTAACACATTTTTAATATAAATGCAATAGAAGAATTTGGGTTTCCTGGGTTTTTGTGGCGTTTTTGTTAATTTTTTATCATTCTTTATGGAATATTTTAAAGCCAGCAGTGCAAAGTGGCTACTATACAGCCCTTCATGGACTGCATATCGCTTGTTCTACGCACTCCGCTGTGGGGCACTGGTGTGAAAATAATGATTGGTTTTACTGAAACGTGGCAGAAAACGGTGTTTTCTGCCACAGGATCACGTAGATATAATCTAAATTTATGTTTTCATACGGACTATATCGCTAATAAACTCGCGAAGTGGTTCATTAATAAAAAACGTGATTTCCGATTACAGTCCCTTCGATGATTCCGTTGTTGGTACGGAAAAACAGGCAATTTAAAGTGATGGTTCCGTTCAGCACTTCCTGTGCTGCCTGAAGGCATTCATTATTTACACCTGCTGACAACCGGTACGCGAGACGGCCGCTGGCCACCGGGGAGAATTGACCACTCTGGTAGACCACTCCGGTGATTGTATTGGGGAAGTAGGAGCTTTTCACCCGGTTCATGACTACGCTGCCTACTGCAAGTTTACCTTCGTAGGGTTCGCCCTCTGCTTCACACTGAATGATGGCTCCCAGGAGATATTGATCGCTCTCCGCCGGTACATAGATGACGCCTGAGGTGTCTTCCTGCTCCTGTCTGCGGATTTCTTCGAGGCGGGCGGCGTCTTCTTTTGCCTTTTGGATTTCCAGCTGTTTTTCATACTCGATCATCTTGGCGAGGGCGTTTTCTAAGTCCTGCACCTCGTCCCTGGCATCGTCAAGCTCACTGCCGGCAGCCGCAATGTTGTTTTTTGTAGTATTAATCAGACCATTTACGGAATCCTTTTTCTGCTGCATGTCCTCCTGCAGCGCCAGAAGCTCTGTCATGTCGGACTCCAACGCCTGTTTCTGCTCTTCTATGCTTTCTTCCAGTTCCTGGAATTCCTTTAACTTCTGCCTGTCATATTCATTAATTTTCGAGATATATTCCGTGCGGTTTAAAAACTCCGTGAAGGAGGTGGCGGTAAGCAGCATCGCCCAGGCTGATGTGTTGCTGTTTTCATACATGAACTGAATCCGAAGCTTCATGTCTTCGTATTGCTTTGCATGCTGTTGCTCCGCGTCTGCTAATGCTGCTTCTGCGGTATTTATTTCTTCTTCTTTTTCGGCAATCTGGAGCTCCAGGTCGTTGATGGAAGCTGTGAGTTCTGTGAGCTGGCCGTTCAGTTTGCTTAAGTCTGTTTCCAGGCCTGCCATTTTATCGGAAATTTCATCTACTGCGTTCTCGGCATCCTGTTTTTTGTCTATGATCTCATCAATCTGCTCTTTTGCTTTGTCGATCTGATTTTGCGTTGTCGTGGCATAGGCTGTGGAACCGGATATGAGACAGACAATCAATGCCACAGCAATCCAGCTTTTTAACAGGTTATGTTTCATATGTACCCCTTTTTTCAGTCAAATACATGTTTCATACAAACTCCTGTTCTTATCATAACAGATTTTTGCCATGCTTTCAACCAGTTCGTAAACTGCGAGAATTCTATCAAAAGACATATTTTTTCAGACGGTCAAAGGCCTCCTGTACCAAAATGTTGGGCAATGCCAGGTTCATTCGGATGGAGTAGGGGCCATGGAAGGGGCGGCCATCCTGCCAGATGACACCAACTTCGTAGCCGGCTTTTAGCAGTTCGTCCATTGTCTTGCCGTGAGATTTGCACCATTCTTCGCAATCCAGGAAAAGCATGTAGGTGCCTTCCGGCTTTGCCAGAGAAACTCCCAGGAAGTTTTTGTTTATGTAGTCATATGCAAAGTTTATATTTTCACTGAGCACTGCACACAACTCATCTACCCACTCGCCTCCTTCCTCTTTGTATGCCCCAATCAGTGCGTGCATGGAAAGCACGTTGCAGGAATTATAATGGGACAGGGAGGATTGTTTTCTTACCCGGTCTCTTATGTAAGAGTTATATATAATATGGTAGGAACCCACCAGCCCGGCAAGGTTGAAAGTCTTTGTCGGTGCGTATACTGCAACAGTGCGGTTACGGGCATCCTCTGAGATGGACTGGGTCGGAATGTGCTCATTGCTGTTTAAAATAATGTCGGACCAAATTTCATCGGAGATTACCAGGCAGTCGTTGGCACGGTATACTTCCATGGCCTTTTCGATTTCCCAGCGCTCCCACACGCGGCCGGTAGGATTATGGGGCGAGCAGAATACCGCTGCATGAATGTGATGTTTCTTTATTTTTCTGTCCATATCTTCGAAATCCATGCGCCAGACGCCGTTTTCATCCCGCACCAAGTCACTGTGGATGATGTGGAATCCATTGTTTTCTATGGAATGAGTAAATCCAACGTAGGTGGGAGCATGAAGAAGTACATTGTCTCCTGCAGAGCAAAATGCATTTAATGCAGAAATGACACAGCCCAAAACTCCGTTTTCATAGCCGATACATTCTTTAGTCAGGCCTTCTACTCCGTGTCGCCTTTGCTGTCAGTCGATGATTGACTGATAATATTCTTCCCGCAAGTTAAAATATCCAAAGGCCGGATGCTGCATACGCTCTATGATGGCCTCTGTAATGGTCGGTGCGGTAGGAAAATTCATATCTGCCACCCACATGGGCAATTTGGAAAATCCTTCTTTTACGGCAACTCCCTCGAAGGGAATCTGATCCACCGCAATGGAATCTTTTCCGGTTCTATCCATAATTGTTGTAAAATCGTATTTCATAATTTTTACTTATCCTTTCACCCACAAAATGCACACATTTTTGCTGCCGGCTACAGATTATCCGGCAGCATCTATTCACTTTTACAGGTTCTTTACCTTGGCAATATCTATCGGTGTCAGGTTGTCCACGGCTGTCTCCAGGCTCTGCGCCAGGGCGTTTGCGGTGTCCATGGCAGTGATACAGTAGACGCCGGTCTCGATGGCATTTCTTCGGAGCAGGAAGCCTTCTCTGTGCTTATCTCCATTTCCCTGGGTCGGGGTGTCGATGACAAGGTCGATTTTATGGCCGAGAATTAAATCCATCACGTTCGGAGATTCCTGGGAGATTTTATTCACACGCAGGGCATTTACGCCGTGCTGCTGCAGGTATTTTGCAGTGCTTCGGGTGGCGTAAATTTTATAGCCCAGGGCTTCAAAACGTTTTGCCACGCCTACAGCTTCCGGTTTATCTGCATCTTTTACTGTCATGATCATTTGTTTGTATTTCGGCAGGGTCACGCCGGCGCCTAAGAAAGCTTTGTAAAGGGCCTCATTGAAGGTTTTTGCAATTCCCAGGCACTCACCGGTGGATTTCATTTCCGGCCCTAAGGATATCTCGGCGCCACGCAGCTTTTCGAAGGAAAAGACAGGCATCTTGATGGCAATATAATCTGCCGTCGGTGCCAGTCCCGGCTTAAGCCCAAGTCCG
>JAGASC010000038.1 GCA_017621905.1 Roseburia sp. | reverse complement strand
TGAGTTAGATTCGACCAATTCGTATTTTACTCGTTGGATTGATAAACAAAATTTCATAACTGATAGTACACCATTTTATAATTTATATTATTATTAGGGTAAGGATTTAATTCCTCTTATGGATCTCGGAAGAGGAAGGGTATGTGGAGTATCGTTTTGTGGTGGAGGAAGAAGGAAATTATTATCTGCAACATATCAGTGCGGACGCCTCGCGGGTGGTTGCACTGAAGGCAGAAAATGTGATGGACTTATCAGAGCAGGGCAATGTGGTAAAGCGCCTTGGCTATCTTAAGCCGGGAGAGGAAATTCTTATCTGGTGCTTTATCGGAGGGGATGGTCCCCGCAGCCTGGACAAAGTATATGTATATCATGAGGATGAGGATATACTGGCAGAGTATGCGAAAAAAATCAATGAGCAGCAGATTGAGATTACGCATGAGCGGGAGGATCATATTACGGTTACCTGCAATAATGATGAAACGCGCAGACGGTATGTGCTTCTTACGATTCCCTATGATGCGGGATGGACTGTGACTGTGGACGGTATGGAAGTGACACCCTACACGGCAGTGGAAAATCTGATGCTGATTGGCGTGGAACCGGGGGAGCATACCATTGAGTTGAATTTTGTGCCCCAGGGCCTGCAGGAAGGCCTTGCGGTCAGCGGGGCAGTGCTGGGTATTCTGGCATTGAGCTATATCGTAATTTTAATCAGAAAGAAGAAACATTATGGAGAGAAAAAGAATCAGTTTTGAGGGAAAACTTCATATTTTAGCGGCAATCGTATTAGTGCTGTCTTCCATTATGACATGGATGGGCTATGGACAGGATATCGAGTTTCACGCGGAGCGTCTGGCGGCGATTGCAGCAGAAATGAAAAACGGTCCCGGAATCTACCGGATTTACACCACTGTGTGCGAGGGGTACGGTTATGCTTCGCCTATGTTCTACGGGGATATTTTTATGTATCCGGCAGCGGCGCTGGTGGCGCTTGGAGTCCCCCTTGGGATCGCATTCCGGCTGTTTTTGGCCTCTATCCTGGTGTTTTCCTATCTGACGATGTATCTGTGTGCAAAGGCAGTGTGGGGGAAAAAGATTGGAGTGATGGCGGCATATCTGTATGCCTTTTCACCGATTCTTCTGGAAGATATTTTTATCCGCTACGCGGTAGGGGAGGCGATGGCTTTCGTCTTTATTCCTGTGGTGCTTTATGGTTTTTACCGGATTGTGATTGAGCCAAAGAATCCGAAAATCGACTGGATTTTTCTGGCGCTGGGGATGTCGGGGCTGATTTTTTCGCATATTATTTCGACCGTGCTGACGGCGATTCTGCTGGTGCTTTTGTGTCTCTTTTTTGTGAAAAAAATCCGGGCCAATAAAAAAAATATTTTGTATATCATTTATGCGGCGCTGCTGACGGTGGCGCTGACCGCATATTTTACGCTGCCAATGTTAGAGCAGATGGCCACCTCCAAATTCTATGTGGTGAACCGGCAGACCAGCAATCTGGCGGGAAATGTGGCGCCGCTTATTGGGCTTTTATTTGGAAGCGAGTATATGAGTGTGCTCAATGTAATCCTGGAGAAAATCACAGGAATTTCGGATTATTTCAGCTTTAGCTGGTTCCCGGGCGGATTTGGATATCTTTTGTTTTTTGTGCTGTTTCTCCGGCTGCGCAAAAAGGGTGAACTGAAAGATAAGAAAGCGGATGTGCTGCTTGGATGGAGCCTTTTTTATCTTGTGATTTCTACGGTTCCGTTCATACAGCCGTTGCTGGAGCCTTTGGTGGGATTTATCAAGATTCCATGGAGAAATCTGACCTTTTATATTCTGTTTCTTGCTCTTGGTGCGGCGATTCTTTTTGCGAAGCTTAGAGAGCGGCAGATGGAAAAAATATATCGGGCAGGAATGCTTACAGCGACTTTTGGCACGCTGGTGGCATTTTTGGGACTCGTGATGATTACGCTCCATAACGGAATGTTTCCCTTTGAGACGCTTTCCACCACTTCCATTGGATTGGGAGAATATCTCCCTTCCGCGGTAAGCCATTATGACTATTCGCTGGAGCGGGGAGATGAGGTGCGCTGCAGCGATGATGAGGTTGTATTTACTTTTGAGAGAGGGAATGGTTACTCGGAATTGTCCTATGAGGGTGTGGACGGGGAAGTTACTTTCGAGGTGCCGGTTTATATGTATCTGGGGTATGATGCAGTGAACGAGGAAACGGGCGTTTCCTATGAGCCGGCAATCAGCGAGAATGGTTTGGTAGAATTTACGGTGCGGGATTCTTGGTCCGGAACCGTGAAGATATATTATAAGGGAACATTGCTGCAAAAGGTATCTGTCTGGATCAGCTTTGCGACAGTAGTGATGTTGGTGGCTGTATGGTGGTATACGCTTCGGGAAAGAAGCGGAGCAGAAGATAGGAGATTGTGATGATAATATTGACATTAGGAGGCGGATTGGGAAATCAGATGTTCCAGTACGCTTTTGCAAGAAAATTACAGAAACTGACCGGAGATGAGGAACTGAAATTTACAGGCTATCACCTTGTGGGTACGGGAAACAGTGAAAAGATGCTGTTTAATCTCAACATTCGCGAGGGGATTACCTTTTGCAATCCGGGGGAGCAGAAAAAAGTGGAGCAGTTCCAGGAGAAGGAACTGAATATACTGCATTATTTTAAAGTGTTGTCCCGCTATATCAAAGGGGCAGCACCCTGGTATATACGCCGGTTATCGAAAAAAGGATTTTACACTACTTTTTCCCTTTACGATGAGCAGAAATATGAGATAAGCAATGCGCCGGTAAAATACGTGGAGGGCGCTTATCAGACTTATATTTACTGGCAGGATATGATACCGGAAATCCGTGCCGAGCTGAAAGTAAAGAAGGAGCCGTCCGGGGAGAACCGAAAACTGATCGAGGAGATGCAGGACTGTGAGTCTGTCTGTGTGCACATTAGGCGGGGCGATTATCTGGCACCGCAGTTTGCGCATTTAAATGTCTGCGGTGAAGCTTACTATATGGAAGCCATGCAGCGAATGCAGGCGCAGCGGCCGGATGCGGTATTTTATATTTTTACCAACAATCATAAGGAAGTCGAGTGGATCAAGGCTAATTATAATTTTGCCGGTTTCAATGTGCGTTATGTGGATTTGGACAACCCGGATTATGAGGAATTGCGCTTAATGTATAACTGTAAGCATTTTATTATTTCCAACAGTACCTACAGTTGGTGGGGGCAGTTCTTAAGCGACAATGAAGAGAAAATTGTGATAGCCCCCAGCGTATGGAACCGGGAAATGAGCGCAGAGGGCATTTATATGCCGGGCTGGCAGATTATTGAAGTGAAGTAACTGTTCAGGACAGGAACGAATAGCAGAAAAGTACAAAAAGACAAATGCTGAGAGAAAGTGCAGGGAAAGGTGTAACTATAGTATGATTAGCGCAGTAATACCACTTTACAATGGAGAAAAATATATTGAGGCGACGCTTCAGGATGTACTGGGCAGCACAGAGCAGGATATTGAGGTGCTGATTGTGGATGATGGCTCAAAGGACAGCGGAGCAGAGATTGTAAAGAGGATTGCCGGGGAGGATTCCAGAGTTCGTTATTTCCGTAAAGAAAACGGTGGAATTGCATCGGCGCGAAATTATGGCCTGGATCAGGCGAAGGGTGAGTATATCTGTTTTCTGGATCAGGACGATTTTGTAAAGCCGGACATGTTTTCCATTGTGAAGGAAGATATTGAGAAGACAGGTGCAGACTTTGTGCAGGCAGGTGCCAGCGAATGCATCGACGGTGTGGTCAGAGCGGAGCAGACGATGCGTGGGCAGATTGTGCTGAAAAATGGATCCGAGCGATATTGCCATTACCTGCAGTCATTGGTCATGCGTGGCTGCTCCCCACATCCGGAATACAAGGTGCCGGGCTCTATCTGGTCTTTTCTGTTCCGGACGGAATTCTTGCGCGACAATGATATCCGGTTTGAGAGTTTCTGTGATTATGAGGACGACTGGATTGTCTGCATTAAGGCATATCGCAGCGCAAAAGTGATCTGTCTCGAAAAGAGGACAGTGTATTGCTGGCGGGTGCACAACCAGTCGGAAAGCCACAACAGGATCCTGCGCGACCGGTACATTGAGGATTTTTATGCCAGATATTGCAGGCTGAATGCGTTTATGCAGGAGGCGGTGGCAGGAACCGGGCTGACAACAAAGCAGCATAGGTTTTTTGCAAGAGAGATGCAAAAGAGAGCGCTCCTGTGGACATTGTCGAATGAGACCGGACGGGGAATTCGCGGCAGATCGATGGAGGAAAGCAAGGCGGCGGTGAAGACGGCTGTTTTATCGGAGCGAAAAAAAGGCTTTCAGAAGGGTATTGTTCTGGTACCGCTGTCAACCACGGGATATCGTGTTTCCAGGGGGAAAAAGCTGTATCATATCCTTCGCGAGACCTGCCTGACGTTTTTGCTGCTGCATCACATGGAAGGTGCTGCTATTTATCTGAATAAAAAGTTTTTGCACGGAAGATGGCATATCTAGAAGACAAAATGTTACGATTCACACGTCAGCCAGCTGTCGTGCGAATTGTAACGAAATCCAGCCCATGAAAAGTCGGCTGCGCAGCAAAAACAGGAAATGGAGGAAGGAAATGAAGAGTATGCAAAAAAGTGTGGGGCAGGAACAAAAAAACGTTTCCGGTCGAATTGTGTGGCTGGATCTGCTGCGTGTGATTTGTATCTTTTTTATGATGATGCTTCATGTGGCGGCATCCCAGTTCGATATGGTGGAGGTTTCTTCCGGGGAATGGCAGGTGTTCAACTTTTACGATGGACTGGTAAGGTTCTGCGTACCGGAGTTCGTAATGATATCCGGTGTGTTTTTCCTGAATCCCAAAAAGGAATACACGATAGAGAAGCTATTGAAAAATAATATTTTGCGCATTGTGACGGCTTACTTTTTCTGGGCATTTTGTTATGCGGCATCTTCTGCATTTTTGGAGTACAAAAACATGGGTGGAGCCTTTTGGAGGGATACGCTGTCGAATACAATCAGCGGCTGGTATCATCTGTGGTTTTTAAATATGATTGTCGGCATTTATCTTGTGGTACCCTTTTTGCGGAAAATTGCGGCGGACAGGAAGCTGTTGGAGTATTTTATACTGCTGTCAGTGGTGTTTGGCTGTGTGGGGGAATTGGTGTGTATAATTCCCGGTGTGGGAGAAATTCTGGGGGCTGCACGGGATAAGATGTCTCTTTTTCTGATTTTGGGATATACCGGTTATTTTATGGCCGGATATTATTTTTATACCTATGAGATACCTGCAAAGTGCAGGCGGCTGATTTATCTGCTGGGTGTGCTGTCGACAGCTGTCACAATAGGAGGAACCGTTATTTTAAGCCGGCAGGCCGGATATGGAGAACAGACTTTTTACAATTATCTGTTTCCTAATATTTGCTTTGCGGCCTGGGCAGTATTCTTGTTTTTTAAAGAGCATATTGCTAAAATAGCCTTTTCGGAGAAATGGGGCGGAAGAATTGGAACGCTGGCAGAGCTTAGCTTTGGTATGTATCTGATGCATCAGTTCGTCAATACGGCGTTACGGCTGCTGGGAATTACGACTACGTCCTTTGCGCCGGTTTTGGCGGTACCGGTATTGACCTGTGTTGTATTTGCAGTAAGCTTCGCGGTGATTTTTGTAATAAGTAAGATACCTTTTGTAAGGAAATATCTAATTTAGTAAGTAGAAAACGGGGGATATAGCTTTTTGAAAATTGCTATATCTCCCGTTTTATGGATAATCCTTTATTTAATTACTAAATCGCTCCAGTCTTCACTGGGAACAATTCCCACATAGGTTTTACCGGTATTGATTGTGATTTCATTGCCGTCCATATCATAATAGCGTGTAGTATCCGTAGCGCTTACCTTGGTCCAGGTGATTTCAATTGCTTCTCCGTTGGTGATGTAGTAGCCGGGCTGCTTGTCGCCATAAACATGGAAAATCATATAGCCGTTCTCATCATACACAGAGTATGCACAGGACTGAATAAGTACATTTTTAAAGCAAAGCTGTGCGTTGTCATTCTGCGGATCTAAGTGTGCAGAACCATACTCGGAATAATAATACAGCTGTGTCTCTGCGTCATAGGTCAAGGTAGAACCATTATGCGGGAATGGGAATTCAATCACTTCCGCAGTGCTTAAGCTCGCATTCTGGCTTAAGTCCACAGGCTTATTTTCGCTTGCAAAATTGTAATGTGCATCGCCAAAGGAATCGCTGTATTCGGTAGAATAACCATAAGCTTTGATGCGTTTCTCTAAGTCACCGGTGCAGATATATTCGGTGAACTCATAAGCCTTACCGTTGTTGACACGTGAGAAACCGCCGCTTAAGTTATCGGTGTAGGGCTGTGCCACATATTCATCAATGTAGACAGGGCCTCCGTCATGTACCAGCATAGCATTCCATTCTGCGGCCAGAAGGAAGTTTGTCGGCCTTGCACTTCGGATACTTCCGAACTGTTCTAAGGATTCCCAATCTTTTACCAGCGCCATGAAGCGGGTAATCTTGCCATTTTTTGTACTGTTCATCATTTCATAAACAACATCGGCCTGGGTCAGACCGTAATGGGGAAGGGCAGTTTTTTCATTGTCCACCATGACTGCGATGGGACGCTGATCCTTCAGTGCTTCGTCAATCCATTCATTTGTCAGCTCACTTCTGTACATGCCTTCGCGGGTCTCTGGCTCTTCGCTTTCGTCAGCTGCGGTCTCGGTTTCAATTTCTGTCTCTGTTTCGGTTTCAATTTCTGTTTCGGCTTTCTCTGAAACCTTGTTGTTTTCTACAGATGCTTCTTCGCCGCAGGCTGCCAGGGAAAATGACAGTGCGAGAATCGCTAAAAGCTGTAAAGTTCTTTTCTTCACGTGTGTTTACCTCTCAATCCATTATTTGTTACCATTTATGTGGGCATGAGTTTCCCGCATTTGTGGAAATCATACAAATGGTTTTCTTTATCATACCATATCTTGCGCAATAAGAAAATGAAAATTTGCTTTATGTTTGGATTTTGCCCTGGAAAATTGTAACAGTTCAGATGAGGCAAGTGCGCAGACCTGAGTAAACAGTAACCGGTTTGCCGCTATGAAGGGACTGAATAGATACAAAGATTTGATTTTGTGCGGTAACTGTGATAGAATCCAGATATGTGAAAAACGTCATCTGGTGGCACTTATAAAGTTGCTGTGTAACTTCGGAATGAATGTGTCTTACGACACAGTTTAAAAACATCTGCTTGCGAAAGGAATGCACAAATCAACATGAAAAATAATCTGAAGGCAGAAATAAAAACCTGCAATATCCTTGGGACTGATATCGCAGTTACGAATATGAACGAAACCATCGCCCGGCTGGAGCAGGGAATAGAAGAATTGCGGGGACAGTACATCTGTGTCTCCAATGTTCATACCACGGTTATGGCTTATGAGAATAAGGATTATTGGCAGGTGCAGCATGATGCAGCCTTTTGTCTTCCGGATGGAAAACCCCTGTCTGTTTACAGCAGGAAACATGGATTCCCGGAGGCAGAGCGTGTGACCGGACCGGACTTAATGGGGGAAATGTTTGCGAGAGACAATGGTCTGCGCCACTACTTTTATGGCGGAACACCGGAGACGATAGCGACGTTACAAAGCGTATTGCGGCAGCAGTATCCCCACATCCGGATTGCCGGTATGGTATCCCCACCCTTCCGTCCTTTGAGTGAGGCGGAGGATGCAGCGGAAGTAGAGAAAATGAATGATTCCGGAGCGGATATCATCTGGGTGGGTCTTGGTGCGCCCAAACAGGAAAAGTGGATGTATGAGCATAAGGGAAAAGTAAATGCTGTCATGATTGGCGTTGGCGCCGGCTTTGATTACCATACCGGCACGATCAGGCGTGCTCCCATGTGGATGCAGAAAGCCAGCCTGGAATGGCTGTACCGTCTGATGCAGGATCCGAAGCGTCTGTTTAGCCGGTATTTAAAAACCAATTTGAAGTATTTGTGGCTGATTCGAAAATAAAGCACAGGTACGTTTGCCCTGCGTGCTGCCGGAAAAAATGCGCAGACGCAGCTGCCTGGGCATGTGAAGACAATTTTGTAAGCGCCGCACCTTACCAGCGTCTGCGGTACTCCGAAGCAGTGCATCCTTCCATCTTTTTAAAAACTTTATTAAAATAACTGGCGTCATCAATGCCGCAGAGCCGTGCAATCTCCTCGATGGAGAACTTACTGTAGCGCAGCAGCTCTTTGGCATTGGTGATTTTTTTTGTCAAAACATACTGAATAATCGTAGCACCGTATTCTTTCTTAAATTCCCGGGCAAGATAATATTTGCTGATATAAAACTGTTCTGCCAGCTGATCCAGGGAAATATTTTCAGTATAATGTTCGTCCAGATAATGCCGGACGTCTTTTAACTTGTCATTCAATACAGAAAAAGAATTTTCCTTTTCATCCGACTCCGTGCAGATGAGTGTCAGGATATTTACAATCTGCTGAGCCGACAGCAAATCAGTATCTTCATTTTTTTCCTCATGATAACCGATAATGGTCTGAATTCCGGCCGTCAGTTCAGACAGGTGGCTGCTGCGGAAATGCCAGCTGCGCCGTTCGAGGAAGCTTTCATAATAAGCCCCGGCCTGCGGTCCGTAAAAGTGGATCCACAAAAGCTCCCAGGGATCTTCCGCGCTGCTGATATGGGTGTATTCCCCCATGCAGTCCAGAAAAAAACAGTCTCCCGGGGCCGCAGGAGCTGTGATCATAGAGCTCATCTGCCCGCCGCTTTGCGGTGCAGCATAGCTTACCTGTCCGCTGCCGGATAGGACGATAATAAACAGGTAGGAGTTTAACCCACGGCGGCGGCTCTCATGGGGTTTTAAGCTTTTCAGATGGCCTGCCTCCTGGATATAAAAAAAATGATTTCGGGTAAAGGACGACGGCGTATTAATGACACGTCTTGTACTGGTGATCTCCGAGGTCTTATATTTTTCAAAAAGGGATTTTTCCATGGAAAGTACCTTACCTTTCTTTTTTTTGTGAATTTCTGGAGTGGGAGAGTATAGGTAACAGTTCAGGCATCTGAATTGTTACAAGTATAGCAATATAATACTATTTGTTGGCAATATATTCAATTGTAAAATTACTAAAATTAGATTATTCTAAACAACGTCGCGTGATAAATGTGTTAGCAAAATAATTATAAAATATAGAATGATAGTAATTGTTCAGGTAGGTCCATGCATATACTGCATGGACCGTAAGAAAACGAGAAAATTGCAGGAGCAAGCCCTCATCGCGGAGCGATTTTCATGGGCTTGCGTTCGTAATTATGAAGGTACTGAATAATTACGAATGATAAGAGAAAGGAGAACAAAATGAGTAAAAAAGCGTTAATTACAGGTGTAACAGGACAGGACGGAAGTTATCTTGCGGAACTGTTATTAGAAAAAGAATATGAGGTGCACGGCATGGTTCGCCGTTCCTCCACAGAAAAAAGAGAGCGAATTGACCACTTAAATGGCAATCCGAATTTCCACATACATTACGGTGACCTGGCAGACTCATTAAGTCTGGTAAAAATTATCGGTGAAGTGCGGCCGGATGAAATCTACAACCTGGCAGCCCAGTCTCATGTACAGGTAAGCTTTGATGTGCCCGAATATACAGCAGATGTAGTGGCAACCGGTGTGCTTCGCGTATTAGAGGCAGTCCGTGTCTGCGGCCTTGAAAAAACCTGCCGCATCTATCAGGCATCCACTTCCGAATTATACGGAAAAGTAGAGGAGGTACCGCAGCGTGAGACTACACCATTCCATCCCTACAGCCCCTATGCGGTGGCAAAGCAGTATGGCTACTGGATCGTAAAAGAATACCGCGAAGCCTACAATATGTTCTGCTGCAGCGGAATCCTTTTCAACCATGAGTCCGAGCGCCGCGGCGAGACCTTCGTGACCAGAAAAATCTCCCTTGCGGCAGCAAGAATCGCCCAGGGCAAACAGGACAAGCTTTACCTCGGCAACCTATCCTCTCTGCGTGACTGGGGTTATGCAAAAGACTACGTAGAGTGCATGTGGCTGATTCTCCAGAACGACAAGCCGGAGGACTTCGTCATCGCCACCGGCGAGCAGCATTCCGTCCGGGAATTCTGTGAATATGCATTTCGCGAGGCCGGCATCGAGCTGGAATTTAAAGGAGAAGGCATGGAAGAAGTCGGCATCGATAAAGCCACCGGAAAAATTGTCATCGAAGTGTCTCCGGAATTCTACCGTCCGACCGACGTTGTCAACCTGTGGGGTGACCCCACCAAAGCAAAGACGGAGCTTGGCTGGAACCCGACCAAAACAAGCTTTGAAGAGCTGGTAAAAATCATGGTGCGCCACGACATGGAGCTTGTAGCCAAAGAAAGATAAATTTGAAATTTGGGGACGTATGTTTTTCTAGAAAATGTAGCGTCCCCAAATTAGAAAATGTAGCGTCCCCAAATTTAAATTTCAATTTCAAAAAGGAGATAGAATAGCATGATGGAAAAAAATGCAAAAATATATGTAGCCGGCCACAGAGGTATGGTCGGCTCGGCAATCGTGCGTGAACTGGAGCGCCAGGGCTACACCAATATTATTACAAGAACTCATAAAGAGTTAGATTTATGCAGCCAGGCAGCGGTAGACGAGTTCTTTGCACAGGAAAAGCCGGATTACGTATTCCTGGCGGCCGCAAAAGTGGGCGGTATCGTAGCCAACAGCGAAGCACTGGCAGATTTTATGTATGAAAACATGATTCTGGAAATGAACGTAATTCATGCAGCATGGAAAAATGGCTGTAAAAAACTGGAATTTCTGGGATCTTCCTGCATCTACCCGCGTATGGCTCCCCAGCCCATGAAAGAGAGCTGCCTTTTGACCAGTGAACTGGAAAAAACCAACGAAGCCTACGCACTGGCCAAAATCAGTGGCCTGAAATACTGCGAATTTTTAAATAAACAGTACGGTACCGATTACATTTCTGTAATGCCCACCAACTTATACGGGCCAAATGACAACTATCACCCGACCCACAGCCATGTGCTCCCGGCACTGATCCGCCGCTTCCATGAAGCAAAGGAACAGAACCTGCCTTATGTGACCTGCTGGGGCGACGGAAGTCCGCTGCGTGAGTTCCTGTATGTAGATGATTTGGCTAATTTGTGTGTATTCCTGATGAATCACTACAGTGGCGACGAGACCGTTAACGCCG